>JAKAZH010000209.1 GCA_021815935.1 Actinomycetes bacterium | reverse complement strand
GTATCGTCGTCGCGTTGGCGGCCACCGGGGCCGTCGTCGGCTACAGCCTGTGGGCGTTCTCCTTGCAGACGGCGACTATCCACCACCACGACGAGATCTTCTTCCAGGTGTCGATAGTCCCGATACTTCTCGGGTTGCTCCACTTCACCTTCCTGATCGACAGCGGTAAAGGCGCACGCCCGGAGGATCTCGTACTCCACGACCGTCAACTGCAGCTGCTAGGACTCATCTGGGTCGTCCTGTTCGGCTTCGGCGTTTACCACTAGGGGGCGGATGCGAACCGACGACAAACGACCGGAGCCGGGCTCTCCCGACACCGCCCTGTTGGCCGGTTGGGGTCGAACGTCTCCGACATCAGCCACCCTGTACAAGCCGCAGGCGCCCGGTGACGTCGAGGAGATCTGCCGGTCGGCAGGACCGAGGGGCATCATAGGGAGGGGACTCGGGCGAAGTTACGGGGACGCCGCGCAAAACGCCGGCGGCACCGTCGTCGACATGACCTCCGCAGAGCGAATCCTCGACGTGAACCTTGTCGAAGCGACCGCGACAGTTGAATCCGGGGTGAGCCTGCACAAGCTGATGCGAACCCTTGTTCCGCTAGGGCTGTGGCCTGCAGTGTCGCCGGGGACGCGTTACGTGACGGTCGGCGGGGCGATCGGCTCCGACGTTCACGGAAAAGGCCACCATCGTGACGGCACGTTCGGATCCCACGTCCGCTCGTTGGACCTCTACACTCCCGGCCTCGGTCGTCTCACGTTGAGCCCCGACGCCACACCTGACGAGTTCTGGGCGACGACAGGCGGGATGGGACTCACCGGGATCGTCGAGCGGGCCACCGTAGAGCTTCTGCGAGTCGAGACCGCGTCGCTGCTAGTCGACTCGCAGCGCACGACCGACCTGGACTCCACTATGGCCGTGATGGCCGAACGTGACCACCTCTATCGGTACTCCGTCGCCTGGATCGACTGCCTCGCACGCGGCTCGTCTCTCGGCAGGTCGATCGTCGAGTTCGGCGAGCACGCCCGCCTCGACGACCTGCCGGTAAAGGGCCGTTCACGCTCGAACGCGTTGCGCTTCGAACCGGCCGACTCGCTGCCGGCCCCGCCGTGGGTGCCTTCGGGAATGCTGAACCGCTGGAGCGTCGCAGCTTTCAACGAGCTGTGGTACCGCAAGGCACCGGCTCGCTCCACCGGTCACGTGGTAGGCGCCTCCAAGTTCTTCCATCCGCTCGACATGATCGACGGCTGGAACAGAATCTACGGAAGGCGGGGTTTTCTGCAGTACCAGTTCGTCCTGCCCTACGGCGAGGAGCTGGTCCTGCGTCGCGTCATCGAAAGGCTCGTGACAGCGAGAGCAGCGTCGTTTCTTGCGGTTCTCAAACGCTTCGGCCCGGCCAACCCGGCCCCGCTTTCGTTCCCACGGGAAGGCTGGACGCTGGCGTTGGACCTGCCGGTCAGCTTCGCGGGTCTCGCCGGCGAGCTCGACGCTATCGACGAGGACATCGCAGGGGCGGGCGGGCGTGTCTACCTTGCCAAGGATTCGCGGTTGCGCTCGGAGCTGCTCGAAGTCATGTACCCGAAACTTCCCGCTTGGCGCGAGCTGCGCGAACGGCTAGACCCGAAAGGCGTGATGCAGTCGGATCTCATGAGACGCCTTCCCGCCCTCCGGTCGGCCGATAGGGCCGGTGGGGCGCGCCTCGAAACCTCGATGACGACGGAGGAACAATGAAAGACGCTCTCGGGTCTGTTGGCTCGGTTCTCGTCCTGGGTGGAGCCTCGGAGATAGGGGTGGCGATAGCCAGCTTGCTGGCGGCGCCTCGGTCCGCGACCGTGATCCTCGCCGGGCGCTCCGGGGAGCGCCTTGCGAGCGCGGCGCGCACCGTGGCTGACGCCGGCGCCGGGCGGGTGGAGATACTCGACTTCGACGCGCTCCAAACATCGACGCATGACGAGGTGATCGAGCAGGCAGCGGTGTTGGCCGGCGGCGACCTGGATGTAATAGTCGTAGCTTTCGGCCTGCTCGGCGACCAAAGCCGGGACGAGGCGGGTGGTACCGGCGCGCTCGACGTGGCGACGGTCAACTACGTCGGGGCTGTCTCCGCCGGGCTGGCCTCGGCCCGGATCCTTCGACGCCAAGGGCACGGGACGATAGTGGCTCTCTCGTCGGTCGCCGGCGAGCGGGTCCGGCGGGCAAACTTCGTCTACGGGTCGTCGAAGGCCGGTATGGACGGCTTCTTCCAGGGTCTTTCGGACTCGCTGGCCGGCAGCGGACCGTCGGTGCTTGTCGTACGGCCCGGTTTCGTGGTCGGGCGTATGACCGACGGGATGCGACCCGCGCCTATGGCGACCACGCCGGAGGCTGTGGCTGCGGCGACACTTAGCGCGCTGCAGTCGGGTCGCTCGATCGTGTGGGTGCCGGGGCAGCTTCGCTTCGTCATGGCCGTGATGCGCCATCTCCCACGGGTCGTGTGGCGGAAGGTGCCCAGCTAGCTGCAAGGCTCGCGCGCTTGCGCGCAGCGCTTACAGCTTGCGCAGGGCTTCGAGCGCCTGGTCGGCGTGCGTGTTCATATTGAACTCCGAGGCGATCACCGCCCGGACGGCGCCGGTCCGGTCGATAACGAAAGTCGAGCGCTTGTTGGGGAGGAAGCCGACGCTTCTTTTCACCCCGAAGGCCTCCGCCACTTTGCGGTCAGAGTCGGAGAGGAGCGGAAAACCGAGCGAGTGGGTCGTGTCGAAGCGTTTCTGCTTGTCGACAGGGTCGGCCGAAATCCCGACACACGAGGCGCCTACAGCGGCGAGCTCGCTGCTCAGATCCCGGAAGTGACAGCTCTCCTTTGTGCACCCGGGGGTCAGCGCCGCCGGGTAGAAGTAGACCACTACCGGCCCGGACGCGAGGAGGTCATCCAAGCGGACGGGGGAGCCGTCTTGGTCTGGAAGCTCGAAGCTTGGAGCCCTGTCTCCGATGTTCATGTTTGTACCTCCACTTGAAAATAGATCCGATCATCTTGGCGCGTCGATCATCCGCTGCATGAGCGCCACGTCGAGCCATCTTGCGAACTTGCGTCCCACCTCGCGCTCGATGCCGACAAGCTCGAATCCGCAGGAGCGATGTAGGCCTATGGAGGTCTCGTTGCTCCCGACGATCCTGGCCATGACCGCGTGAAACCCGTGAAGGCCTGCGAGGCGGATCAGTTCCTCCAGCAGGCCCCGACCGATTCCACGTCCCTGATGCTCTTCGTCTACGTAGATGGAGTTCTCGACCGTCGTGCGGTAGGCGGGTCGGCTGCGGTAGGGGGTGAGAGATCCGAAGCCGGCGACCCGGCCGGCGTCGACCGCCACGATGGCGGGATGTGCTCCGCTGTGCTCGTCGATCCAGACCTGCTGATCCTCGAGGCTTCTAGGTACGAGGTCGAACGTAGATATGGAACCGACGACTTCGCGGTTGTAGATGCCACGGATAGCCTCGGCGTCGTCCATCACGGCAAGGCGGTACTCGGTATGCACGCCCGAAGCGTATCGCCCCACGGCTCGGCTAGGATGGGAGGTCTGCTCGATACCGGAGCTGTCGTGGCTCATCCGGCTAACATCCCGCAGAGTTGAACGCCCCCTTAGCTCAGTCGGCAGAG
>JAKAZH010000208.1 GCA_021815935.1 Actinomycetes bacterium | reverse complement strand
CCCCGTTCCCGGGACTTGACCATCATGAGAGTCACACACCCTCGTTAGGATGGATCCATGGGTCGTCCCCGAATCTCCGACGAGAGGCGGATCGCCACCGCCGTCCGCCTCCCCGAATCCATCCACCGTCGTCTGCAGCTCGCTGCGAGCGACCGAGATGTTTCTGCAAACCTGCTCGTCACGAAGGCGGTCGATGAGTACCTCGACCGCCTGCCGACAGCCGAAAAGGCCCTGACACCAAAGCGCTCACGAGCGAAGCGAGGAGGCAGTTCATGAGCGTTACACCTCTATCGAACGCAAGAAGCGGGCGCGGACGAGGCTCCACGTCCACTGCGAACTTTGGCTCCGGGCGCCGCGAGGGCCACGACGCTTCGGCGTTCTACGACCGATTTGTCGCCCCAGAGATCTCGACCGACACGACCATCAATCGGCCTGCCGAGGTGGACGTCATCTACCAGGACGACGCGCGCAAGATGACAAAGGTCATCTCCAACTCGGTGGCGCTTGTCGTGACATCGCCGCCGTACTTCGCCGGAAAACAATACGAGGAGGAACTCGGCGTCGGGGGTGTTCCCGCCGACTACTTCGAGTACCTCGCGCTACTCCGCAGTGTCTTTGCAGAGTGCAAGCGAGTGTTGGAGCCCGGCGGCCGGATCGCTGTCAATGTCGCGAACCTGGGCCGCCGTCCGTATCGCTCGCTGTCCGCCGACGTCACGGAGATCCTCCAGGACCTCGGCCTACTCCTTCGTGGGGAGGTCGTTTGGTGGAAGGGGCGTGCCGCCGGAGGCTCCTGTGCATGGGGTACGTTCCAACGACCATCCAACCCTGTGCTTCGGGACGTCACTGAGCGTGTTGTAATCGCAAGCAAAGGCCGCTTCGATCGAGCCCTCACACCCGCGAAGCGACTTGAACGGGGCCTTCCGTCCACCGCCACGATTTCGCGAGACGAGTTCATGGAGGCCACAACGGACCTCTGGGAGATTTCTCCTGAGAGCGCCACTCGCGTCGGCCACCCTGCGCCGTTCCCTGTCGAACTACCGAAGCGCCTCATCGAGCTCTACACCTACGAGGGCGACGTCGTGCTCGACCCATTCATGGGCTCAGGTAGCACTGCTGTCGCAGCTGTTCGGGCGGAGCGTCACTATCTCGGGTTCGACACTGATGCGAAGTACATCACCATTGCGGAGCGGCGCATCGCTGAGGAGCGCGAGCGGATCGAGGCTGCAAGGAGTGATGCGAGTACGAAGTTCCGAGTTGAGCTTCCTGCGATCGCCCCGACCGATGATTCCGTTGACTTTCAGGCCCGCGCGGTCCGAGAGGGTCGTCAGGCCCGTGAGCTTGCCGAGGTACTCCTGCGAGCATGCGGATTCGACAACATCCGAGCCGAGGTGAAGCCGAGGGGCCTCGGCATCGTGTTGAACTTCGTGGCGACGGACAAGACAGGCGATGACTGGGCGTTCGACGTGTCCGGGGCATTCACCTCGAACCGGGCCGGGCTCCGCCGAACTGACACTCTGTGGAAGTCACTCGGTAAGGCTGCGGTACTCCATGAGAGCCAGGTCCAGAGTGGTGGTGACGGAGTGCCGCTTGTTCTGCTGACGACCGATGCTCCGGCAAAGGGGACTGCTGGACATCAGGCCCTCCGCGTGATGCGAGGCGAAGGCCGGCCGGTCTTCGATCTAGTCGAACTTCTGAATGCCGACGACCAAAGGCGACTTCGTGCGTACGCCATGCGGGGCCGTGTCGCTAGCGGGGATTAGGTGTGGCGATGGATTTGGAACAGGCGATTCAGACGATCAGGGCTGCAGACGAAGCCGAGCGAGGCGATCGGGCAACGAGGCTCGTCGAGCTTGTGCAGCTTCTGGGCGACGAGACGATTGGCTTCAGTGGGCAGGCGGCCTCGTGGCTCTTCGAGGACGTCAAGTCGACTTGGCTCTACGGGTACTTCACCGCGACGGTCGTCACGGCCTATGCGTTGTGCCTTCGGCAACTCGCTGGCGTTGTTCTGATGCTCCCCGACGACCCGGAACTCCCGAGCTCGATCGATTCGCTCGAAGACTTAGCCTCGATCCACCGATTGACCTCAGGTCGGTGTCCGGCCGGTCAAGGTGAGGTCGATGCCGGCGTGATGGCATGCCGAGCCGACACCGGGGCGTGACGAACCAAGGGTTCGTGTCGTTCTCGATTGTCAGCGCATGGGCGGGCGTCTGCGGCTGCGCCGACCGCGGATGATCGGTCAGCCGGACGCGGCGGGGATCACCCGGAGCCTGGCGAGCGCCCGCTCGAAGGTGCCTGCCCATGGCCACTGCTCGGGCATGCGCAGGGTTCGGGCACCTGAGCGGTTGACGAGCCGGGCGGGCACGGCGAGGAACTGGGTTCGCACGGTGCGGGCGACGACGCCGGTTCCTTGGCTCACGACGCCGCCGAGGAGCGAGGTCCACCGCACGAGGTCGTGCGCGAGCACCGCGCAGCAGAGCCAGGCGGCGTTCGCGAAGAACTGACCGGAGGGGACGTGCTCCATCCCCGCCCCCTCCTTCAGGTCCCTGATCGCGAGCTCGACGCGGGCGTGGTCGCGGTGGAAGGCGTCAAGCTCGACGGCCGTCCCTTCGAGGTCGGTGAGGAACGCGAAGTGCCGCCAGTCGGGCCAGAGCTTCTGGTCGGGGCCGAGAAGGCGCGTCCGGCGGACGACGAGCCGGCGGCCCTTGTAGGTCGTCTCTGCGACCTCGGCGACGCCGTCGTCGGTGTACTCGATCGGGGTCCAGGCCGCCTCGTCGATCGCGGTGATCGCCTTTGCGACCGCCTCGTTGCCGGTGCGGACGGCCATCGTGAAGCCCACACCGAGGCGGCCGAGCACGGCCATCGTGTCGTTCGACCAAAAGCCCGAGTCGCAGCGCAACACGAGCTCGCCGCTGGCCCCGGCGCGACGAAGTCGCGGCACGAGCTCTTCGACGAAGCGCCGCATCCCGCGCCCGGTGTTCGCCGAACCCTTGCGCAGGCGCGCATGGAGCACCTCGCCGGTGTCCGCCCGCGTCGCGAGCAGCGGGTGGTAGCCGCGGACCTTCGTGTAGCCGAAGGACGCACCCTGCTTCTTGTGACCCGCCACCTCGCAGATCGTCGAGTCGACGTCGACCACGAGACGGCGGCTCCCTGGTGAAGCTCCCATCGCCCAGACACGGGCCAGCACCTCGGCGATCACGGCCTCGAGCTGGCGGACGTGACCAAAGGTGAATGAGCGGAGGAACGTCCCAAGCGTGGACGGCGCCATGACGCGGTGGCCGAGCACGGATCCGGTGGCGCCCGCGCGCAGCACGTTCGCGTGGTCGATGTGGCTCGCACCAGCGCAGATCGCGTGCACGAGCGTGAGCACCTTCCGACCAGGGAGCGCGCCGCCGACCCGCCCGCGAAGACGCACCGTCTCGTTCACGAGCTGCTCGATTCCAAGACGAGCGGCCAACGTGGCGACGAGCAGGAGGCCGGCGTTCGCGACGAGGGTCGGCTCGTCGAAGGTCACCCGGATCCGGTCGAGCGCGCGCGATACTGACGCCACAGAAAGTGCCTCCTCGGACTGGCCTGAATAGCGACTTGAGCATCGCCATTCTCCCAGCTGGGGAGGCCTTTTTGGTGGATCAGGTGC
>JAKAZH010000207.1 GCA_021815935.1 Actinomycetes bacterium | reverse complement strand
TTCAGAGACTCCACGGGGAGCTTGGCTGAGACTGACGATTTCCACGCTTGGAGCCAGACGTGCGATGCCTGGCTTCGCGTCGACGGCCGCTGAGGGCCTGTTCCCCCCGCACGTTCGTACCCCCGAGGCGGCGTTGGATTATCTTTCGACGTGGTGCGACATCATCGGCGGCGAACTGCTCGACGGCATCGAGTGGGACGAGATCGCTGACACGACCGGCGGTCTGGCTGTGCTCCGTATCCCTCCCTTCCGAATCGGTTTCCGTTTCGGCACCGTGCTCACGATTGCTATCAACATGGACGCCGACCTGGCAGCCCACTTTTACAAGTTCGACCTCCGACTCACCAGTGGCGCCCTGTGCTGGCGCCACGACTGCCGTGCCGGTCACGAATCACTAGGCGCCGGACCCTGCCACCGGCATCTCGGTCCCGACGAGAACTACCGGATCGCGGACGAGCCACAAACGCTCGAGACCATCTTCGAGCACGTCACTGCCGAAGGCGGCTGCGGAGTTCCTGGAGCTCTGCCCATTTTCCTCCACCAACAACAAGACTCACTGGTGTCAGAACCTCGACTTCGCCGTCGCCGCTTTGCGAGAAACGGACAGCGGCCGGCTTGTCTACGACATCGAGGGACAGTACAGGTCGCTTTCCTGGGCGGAGATCGAGGGTCGCCCCGATTGCATCCAGCAGTTACTGCTGTTGCGTCGATCGACAGATGTGCGGACACTGAAAGCATGCCGAACGCAGGTCGCAGCGCACGAACGGTGGATTGAATACGAGCGGGACCGGGAGGGAGGACGTTCCCGGCCTGGTCCGGCACCGAAACCGTGCCCGCCGCCTGAACCGCGCGAGGAGCACAAGGAGTTCGGCTGGCGCTGTGTTAGCGAGAGAACAGAGGAGGCCTTCGCTGGTGTGATGTCGGCATTCTTCCGTTGGGCGCACAGCTCTGGACTGACATCCACCGACCTCTGGGCGCCGGTCGCGGAGTTCGTATCCCGCCCCGCCGACATGCGGATCTCCGAGCGGATGGTCCCCAGCGTCGGACAGGTCATAGATTTGGCCGACGCGACAGGCCGGCTGCCGGGCGGCGAGCGCTACAGGGTTCCGGTGCTGGCGGCGGGGCTATTGGGTCCCCGGCCCGAGGAGCTCTTCGTTGTAGAGGGCAGCGAGTTCCACATCGCCAGCGAACCGGTCAACGGCGTAAATGATCTGGGACCCTACATCAAAGAATTCCTCGGGCACGCGAACATTGCCACGACGAGCATCTACGCCTCCGCGGACAATCAGATGGTCCGCGAAGCGATCCACAACGAAGGCAGCACCACCCTCGCCCCTGCCCCCATCTGAAAAGGAGACGACGACCTCATCCTCCAACTCGCCGGGCTCACATAGTTATCCCGAGGAATCGCCGCCCGAACAGCCACAACACGGCCCCGCACCCGCGTCCTCGGGATAACAAAATCCTCGTGATTATCGCGCGGCTTCTTCACTCGCCGGGCACGCCCTACGCAGATGCCCTACTCAAAGGTCTCTTCGGCCTTCGGCTCCGGGCTGGCCCATGGAGCTGCCGTGTCGGTCTTCGGCTTGCCGGGTGCGGCCAGTGACGGCGTCAAGCGGGGCGCCTAGCCTGAACGGGGGGACGCTGCGGTGCGCGTCCTCGCAGTTCGTTGCGATTTGATCCCAGTCAGCGTAAGCATCGGGCCGCAACTCCATCTGCCAGCGCCCTCCCACGTAGGTCGGTCCCGAGTGGTGGCCGGGAATGCCCGCTCACTTGGTCGTGCTGCGCAGGAGAGTAGCGCCCAGCACGATGATCCCGCCGCCGAGCGGCTGGAACCATGCGAGACGCTCGCCGAGAAAGATCGCCCCAACGACGACAGCGACGATCGGGATCAGATAGGTCACGCTGCTTGCTACGGTCGCCGAGGCCTCGCGAACTACGTAGAAATTCAGGATGTAGGCGAAGCCGGTGCTAAGCGCTCCGAGGCCGATCATGCCGGCGATGGGGCCTGCGTATACCTGCTCCGGTACGCGTCCAAAGAGCACGACGAACGGCAGGAGTTGTACAGCGCCGCAGACCACCTGTCCAGCTGCAAGGCTGAGCGGAGGATCGGGGAGGTGGGCGAGGAAACGTGCAGCGTACAGGAAGGCGATACCGAAAGACAAGACACTGAGAAGGCAAGCGCCGATGCCCACCAGCTGGCTGTTCCCGACCCCTTGCCAGATCCCACACACGATTAGGACTCCGCCGAACCCGAGCCCGAGTCCCGCGACCTGCCGGTAGCTCGGACGCTCGATCCGGAAGAGCGTGATGGACAAACAGAAGGTGGCGGCTGGGGTTAGCGCGTTGATGATCCCCGCGAGCGCCGCGCTGACCCGGATCTCCCCGATGGCCAAGAACGTGAATGGAACGCTGTTGAGGAAGAGGGCGAGCACGAAGAGGTGGCGCCACGTGTCCCGCCGGTGCGGGAGCGGTGTGGATGTGCCCGCTGCGATGGTGAAGAGGATCAACGCACCCAGTGCCAGCCGGCCGAAGGCGACATCGATGGGAGTGAGCGAGCGTAAAGCGAGCTTGATCCACCAGAACGAACAGCCCCAGACGACGCCAAGCGCCAGGAACGAGAGCTGCCATGGGACGGCGCGATAGGACGACCGCGTGGTCCCGGCCGACTCTTGCATCGCGATTTGTTAGCGCCAAGCGGCGAGGTTGGCCGCGGCGAAGTCCTCGAAGCGGGTCGCGGCTCGCCCGGTGAGCCCGCTGACGTCGTCGGTCGTGCGATCCTCTGCTCCGTCGGCGATGGCTAGGTCCATGAACGCGAGCGTTTGAGCCTGGGTTTCAGCGAGACCATTCGCCACGTGGATGGACACCAGCCCATCGAACGAGAGTGCGCAGTGCGCCACGGGGCTTCCGAGCAGCGTACTGACAGTTTGAGCGACATCGTCGTAGCTCAGCGGTTCGCTACCTGTGAGGACGAAGTCGGTGTTGGGCACGTCGGCCATGGTGAGAGCGGCGACTGCTGCTGCGGCGATGTCGTCGGCGCTGATGAAGGGGACTCGACCTGTGCCACTGGCGCTGTAAATCTTTCGCTCAGATCGGATCGTCTCTGCGTGGGGGCCTTCGGTGAAGTTCTCCATGAACCACGACGGTCGCAGAACGGCCCACTCGGCGTCGGATTGCTGCAGCCATTGGTGGACCTGCCCCATGGCCGGGTCGCCGGCTTTGAGCAGTGAGGCGCTGAGCAGTGCGAATCGTCGTGTGCCGCGTGCCATTGCCGCCTCGACGAATGTGGTCATGACCGGGGCGGGGTCGCCAACGCCCATCGGAGCGACCAGATAGACACCGTGGACCCCTTCGAGGGCACGATCCCAGGTGCCCGGCTCGGTCCAGTCGAACACGACGGAGTCGGGTCCACTCACCTGGCGTGCTGCTGCTCGGTGCGGGATCTCAAGGTCCCTGAGGGTGGCGGCAACGCGCCGGCCGGTCTTGCCAGTACCCCCTGTAACGAGGACGAGGCCCTCTGTCATGCGAAGGCCTCGGCCGAGATGAGCGGGTTCCAGTACTCCCGATAGTGGGCGATCTTGCCCTGCGCGGCGCGGACGACGATCACGTACTGCTGGGCGTAGGGCTTTTGGGTCT
>JAKAZH010000206.1 GCA_021815935.1 Actinomycetes bacterium | reverse complement strand
CGAGGCCCGGGCCCCCGGCACGTTCGCCTCCATATGCTGCTACGAGCCGGTCGTCGTGCCGCCGCAACGGCGCGAGACGGCTCCGGCCGACGGCGCTGCAGCCGGGATTCGGGGCCCGGCGTCGCTCGCGACTCTTGCAAGAAAGAGGCGGGCGTCGTTCGCGTCGCGAGATGCTGCACTCGAAAATTACCGTTCGAAGCCGCCCTTCTCGGCATTCGACCCCGCCGCCTTGGATGACTACGTGCGATACGGCTTCATAGACGAGCCCGACGGGTCGGTTAGCCTCGCTTGCAAACCCGAGGACGAGGCGGCGGTGTTCGAGATGGCACCGTCGAGCCCCACTTGGGACCTGCTCGGAGAAGTCAGGGCCAAAGTCACGGTGTTCGCCGGCAGGAAGGGAGGCGATCCCGTCGGTTTGTGGGCCGAGACGATCGCCTCGCGGATACCTTCCGGGCGCTTCGAGGCGTTCGAGTCGCTTGATCATTTCGGCCCGATGACCGCCCCGAGCTCGGTCGGCCAGGCGTTTGCCCAGTCCCTACTCGACTCGCCCTGAGCCTGGCTGCGCGGCGCTCGAATGGCCCTGCCGATACCGACCTCGCTGTCGCCGTCGAAGGTGACAGCTTTCAAGGACTGCGCTCTCGCGTTTCGCCTCTCGAACATCGACCACGTCCCGGAGCCGCCCTCTCCTTATGCGGCCAAAGGGACCCTTGTGCATCGAGCCCTGGAACTGCTCATGTGGCAGGAGGACCCGCCGAATCGCACTCGGGACGCTGCTGTAGGCAAGCTGACCGCAGCGGTCAGCGACGTCCTTGACGGCGACGAGTACCGTGATCTGGCCATGTCGGACGCAGAGCGGGCGGACTTCGTCGAAGACGCCGTTGTGCTGATCGAGAATTATTTTCGCCTCGAAGATCCGAACGACGTGCGAGTGCTCGGAACCGAGCTTCGGATGTCCGCCCAGGTAGGGTCGCTACGACTGTCGGGGATAATCGACCGTCTGGAGCTCGAAGGCGACGAGCTGGTCGTCACCGACTACAAGACCGGCCGAGCGCCGTCCGCCAACTTCGAGCAGTCGAAACTCGGGGGTGTCCACTTCTACGCCTTCCTCTGCCAGGCGGTGCTCGGTCGACGCCCCGACCGGGTCCAACTGCTTCACCTGCGTGAACCCCTGGCGATATCGGCCACACCGTCCGAGCAGTCCGTACTTGCGCTGCAACGCCAGACGGGAGCCTTGTGGACGGCAGTCGTCTCCGCCTGCAACCGGGAGGATTTCCGGCCGAAACCGGGACGGCTCTGCTCCTACTGCTCGTATAGACAGTTCTGCCCTGCGGTCGGTGGAAGCCTCGCTCTCCTCCGGACGCGCTCCGACGAACCGATTCCGAGCACCTAACCATGAGGACCATGCTGACAATTCCGATCCCACGCGCCTTCGAACCTCTTGACAGTGCCGTAGACATCTTCTTTGACAAGCGTTTGCGCTCGAGCCGTGCGCTCGATGTGGTCATGTACAGCGCGAGCGCTGTCGGCGACCACGGGGTAGTTTGGCTCGCCTTGGCAGGTGTCCAAGCCGCCCGGCGCGCTCAAAGCGGAGCGGCCTGGCGGAGGCGCTTCGCGAGGGTCGCCGTCGGCCTCGCAGTCGAGTCGGTCGTCGTCAACGGGCCGGTAAAGCTCTTATTCCGACGAAGCCGCCCGGTCCACTCGGGTCCGCGTCCGTTACATTTGCGCCAACCGCGAACAAGCAGCTTCCCGAGCGGCCATGCAGCCGCAGCCTTCTTCGGTGCCGCCTTGCTTCGAGATGACGACCGGGCCTGGCCGATCTATTACGCCCTCGCGGTCGTGGTCGCGGCGAGCAGGATCCACGTACGTATCCACCATGCATCCGACGTGATCGGCGGCGTGCTGACCGGAGTCGTGTTGGGCGAGACGCTTCGCAAGCTTGTCCCCGTCGAAGAATGAGGGCGCTCAGGAATGAGCAGCGGCGATACGGGGTTGGCTAAGTCATGGCCCTAAGCTTCGCTGTCACCTGGGATTACCGCTGCCCGTTTGCCCGGATAGCGCACGACCACCTGCTGACCGGCCTCGAGTCCGGTGCTGACTGGGACGTCAGCTTCTGGGCGTTCTCGCTCGACCAGAGCCACGTCGAGGAAGGCCAGGCCCCCGTTTGGGAGGAGCCGGATCGCTACCCGGGGATGCTTCCCAACCTGGCCGGGATCGTCGTCAGGGATCGCCTACCGGAGTCATTCCGACAGGTGCACCGGGCGCTCTTCGCAGCCCGACACGACGAGGCCCTGGACCTTCGTGACCCGTCCATCGTCGGGAAGGTACTCGACCGGGCCGGCGTCGACGGAGCGAGCGTGCTCGGCGAGGTCGAATCGGGCTGGCCGCTTCAGACCCTTAGAGCGGAGCACACCAGGGCGTCAGACGACTTCGAGGTCTTCGGGGTACCGACATTCGTGATGGACGGCCAAGCAGTGTTCGTCCGTCTGATGCGTGGCCCCGGTGGAGACGCCGAGACGGCCAGACGCGCCATCGTCCGTGTGCTAGACCTCGTGTCGGGATGGCCGGAGCTCAATGAGTTCAAGCACACGACAGTCACGAACTGAGCGAGCGAGCACCGTCGCCGGGCGGGACTCGCTAAGCGCTACCGGTATCAGTGCCGGCGAGGAGGTCAGATGGCAGCCGACCCCCGGTGGCCGCTGGCACGCCGGCAGTGTCCTCGGACTCGAACGCGACGGCAGCTTGGCGGTCTGTGACGCCAACGGGGCGCGGCGCAGCCTTCGAATCGACCGCCTTCAAGTGCGACGGCGCGACCGAGGTTCGTCGAGCTCGTGGGAGCCACTCACGGTGAGGATCTCAAGGGTGGAGCAGCTGACGCTTCTGTAGGTCCTCACACGTCGCCCGACCAGAATGCCCGACAGGTCCGTAACGCCGTCCGCGCTTTCAACGCGCCGGCCTGCCGGTTCGCCGAGACGGCCTTCAGCCGGACCCACATGGCCCGCTCCGCCCGGTCGAGGGCGAACAGAGCGCCGGTGTCCAACACGATCGTCACCGGGCGCCCTCGCGGAGGCCTTGTTCCGACGTCGATTGCTTCGTCCTGCGCCCTCGCGGGTTAATCGAATAGCGAGCCCTCATTGGTGTCTTCCTGACGCCGCCGTTGCGGCGACGTCAGCCTCAAGCGCCCGCCGCCGCGATCGACTGAAAGTGGTGAAATCGGTCAAGAAATGACATACGGGCGTCGAAGCCTCCCGTGATGGCTAGTTCACGGCTAGGTCGGCTGCCCCGCAACTCGTGGACGACGACGTGCCTGGCGGCAGCGGCGCTCGTCGTCAGCCTCACCGCCGGGTCGCTGGGCGCCCGCTCCGAGCGTCCCGGGGTCGCCTCAATGACACCGACCCCCGCCGGCGCGGTTGCCCACATCTCCCCAGCGGCGATGTCCACAAACCCAGGGCAGGTCGCGTTCGAGACACCCGTCCCGGGCGGCGGCGGGTTCTGGGAGGTCTACCCCGACGGCCAGGTCGTCGCTCAGGGAACAGCCCGCTTCTACGGTGACATGTCAGGCGTGCAACTCGCGAAGCCGATCGTCGGAATGGCAGCCACACCCGACGGGAACGGCTACTGGCTCGTAGCATCCGACGGCGGAATAT
>JAKAZH010000012.1 GCA_021815935.1 Actinomycetes bacterium | reverse complement strand
GCTGTAGCTTCTAGGCATGGCCGTCGGAAACTCTCAACACATGGACAGCTTCGGTGCTCGATCGAAGCTAACGGTAGGCGAGCGAGGCTACGAGATCTTTCGGCTCGACTCGCTTCAAGGGTTCGGGCGCCTACCGTTCTCGCTCAAGATCCTTCTGGAAAATTTGCTCCGCCACGAGGACGGGGTCACCGTCACCGGAGCCGACGTCGAAGCTCTCGTAGCGTGGGATCCTGCCGCCGAGCCTGATCGCGAGATTGCTTTTGCCCCTGCACGGATCCTCATGCAGGACTTCACCGGAGTTCCCGCAGTCGTGGACCTTGCGGCGATGCGCGACGCAATGCGAGCGCTTGGTGGCGATCCTGCGCGGGTGAACCCGCTGATACCGGCAGAGCTGGTAATCGACCATTCGGTGATCGCCGACTTCTACGGTTCGCCCAGCGCGTTCGCGAAGAACGCCGAGCTCGAATTCGAACGCAACGAGGAGCGCTACCGGTTCCTCCGTTGGGGCCAGGATGCGTTCGATACGCTCAAAGTCGTCCCACCGGACACCGGCATATGCCACCAGGTCAACCTGGAGTACCTGGCCAGAGTCGTATTCACCGACGCCGACGGCCGTGCCTACCCGGACACCCTTCTCGGCACAGACTCCCACACGACGATGATCAACGGTCTCGGCGTGCTCGGCTGGGGGGTCGGAGGTATCGAGGCGGAGGCGGCAATGCTCGGCCAACCTGTTTCGATGCTCACGCCTCGCGTCGTCGGCTTCGAGCTCACCGGTGAACTGCCGCCCGGGTCGACCGCCACCGACCTGGTGCTGACTGTCACCGAGATGCTCCGCGCCCATGGAGTCGTCGGGAAGTTCGTCGAGTTCTACGGGGAGGGAGTTTCGTCGGTCCCGCTCGCGAACCGGGCGACGATCGGCAACATGTCCCCCGAGTACGGATCGACGTGCGCTATCTTCCCGATCGACGCCGAGACGCTTCGATACCTGCGCCTTACGGGTCGAAGCCCCGAAAGGGTGGCGCTCGTGGAGGCCTACGCGAAGGAGCAAGGCCTCTGGCACGACCCGTCGCACGACCCGGATTTCTCCGAGCGACTGAGCCTCGACCTGTCTGAGATCGTTCCGTCCATCGCCGGGCCAGCGCGACCCCAGGACCGTGTGCGTCTCGACCAGGCAGCGCAACGCTACCCGGCGGCGGCCGCGAAAGTTCTCGGAAAAAACCTCGACGATGGAGTGCCTTCCACGCCCACTCCCGTCGCCCTCGACGACGGCAGCAGCTTCGACGTCGACCACGGCCATGTGGTGATCGCGGCTATCACCTCGTGCACCAACACGTCCAACCCTTCTGTCATGGTCGCCGCCGGGCTTCTCGCCAAGAGAGCCGTGGAGCGCGGCCTCACCACGAAGCCGTGGGTCAAGACGAGCCTCGCCCCCGGCTCGACCGTGGTCATGGACTACCTGAAGGCTGCCGGGCTAGTCGAATACCTCGACAAGCTCGGCTTCGACCTCGTCGGCTTTGGCTGCACGACCTGTATCGGCAACAGCGGCCCGCTCGCCACGCCGATCTCGGCGGCGATCAACTCGTCGGACCTGGCGGCGGTCGCCGTGCTGTCAGGCAACAGGAACTTCGAGGGCCGCATCAGCCCAGACGTGCGGATGAACTATCTGGCTTCCCCGCCGCTGGTTGTCGCCTACGCGCTCGCAGGCTCGATGTCGGTCGACTTGACCAGGGAGCCGCTCGGCTTGGATGCGGATGGTAAGCCGGTCTTCCTGGCGGAGATCTGGCCGTCGCCCGCCGAGGTAGCCGACGTCGTCGGGTCTTGCATCGAACCCGGAATGTTCGCAACGTCGTACGGCTCGGTCTATGAGGGTGACGAACGCTGGCGGAGCCTCGATGTCCCCGCTGGTGACGCCTATGTGTGGGACAGCAAGTCGACGTACGTTCGTAAGCCGCCGTACTTCGAGGGCATGTCGATGACACCCGAACCGGTTCGTGACATCACCGGGGCGAGGGTCCTGGCGAAGCTCGCCGACAGTGTCACCACCGACCACATCTCCCCGGCAGGAAACATCCGACGTGACGGTCCGGCCGGGCGGTGGCTGGCGGACGGCGGCGTGGACGTGGCCGACTTCAACTCCTTCGGAGCGCGACGCGGCAACCACGAGGTCATGATCAGGGGCACGTTTGCAAATATCAGGCTTCGCAACCAGCTCGCCCCCGGCACGGAAGGCGGCGTGACCCGACACCTCCCCGATGGGGAGACGATGCCGATCTACGACGCATCGATGCGCTATCAGGGCGACGGGGTCCCTCTGGTGATCCTGGCGGGCAAAGAGTACGGGTCGGGGTCGTCGCGCGACTGGGCGGCGAAGGGCACTGCACTCCTCGGGGTCAAGGCGGTCCTCGCCGAAAGCTTCGAGCGTATACACCGTTCGAATCTCGTCGGGATGGGTATCGCTCCCCTGCAGTACGCTGACGGCGACACCGCAGACAGCCTCGGACTGACCGGCGAGGAAATGTTCGACGTCGCAGGACTCGCAAGCGCGGGACATGAAGGCCCTATGCCGCGCACGCTGTCGGTGAGAGCGACGCGACCTGACGCAAGCAACGTTGAGTTCACCGTCACACTGCGTATCGACACCCCCAAGGAAGCCGACTACTACCGACACGGAGGGATCCTTCCCTACGTGCTGCGCCAGCTGCGGGGCGCTTAAGCGAGATTCCCCAGCTTTCCGACGAGACGGTCTGAGCTAGCGTTGGCCGCATGGGCCAAGCGGCAGCCTTTTTCGACCTCGACCGGACCCTTCTAGCCTCGTCGAGCGCCCCTGTTCTGCACGGCGAGCTGGTCAAGGCCGGCTTGGTGAGCGAGCGCCGGGTTCCGGGAAGCCCGACGCTCGTCGGTTTTTACAACCGTTTCGGTGAGACGGCGCCGGCCATGCTTCTTGCACGCGCAGCCGTGCTCGGATCACGGGGCCACGCCACGGCCGACGTCGCTGCTGCAGCAGAGACGGCGGGAGACATCCTTGAGCAACTCGTCGCTCCCAGGGCGAGGATCCTCATCGAGGAGCAGCGCAGCAAAGGACGGGCGCTCGTCATGGCTACGACGACACCCGCCCACCTCGTGACTCCCCTCGCGTCGCGGTTGGGCTTTGACGACGTCGTAGCCACTCGATACGACACCTACGTCGGAGATGACGGGGTAGGGCGTTTCAACGGTCGCCTCGATGGGGGGTTCGTCTGGGGCGCCGGTAAGCTTCTCGCCGTCCGGCGCTGGGCGTCGAAGGCCGGAATCCGTTTGAAGGATTGCGCCGCGTTCTCTGACAGTATCTACGACGTCGGGCTCCTGGCGGCCGTCGGGGAGGCTTGCGCCGTCAACCCCGACATTAGGCTCGCACCGATTGCGCACCTGCGCCGTTGGCCTATCGTTCATTTGGAAGCGCCACCAGGGGTCCCGAAAGTCCTGGGTGTGGAGCCTCTCGACCTGGTGCGGTTAGCGTTGCCGCACATTGCGGCCCCGTTTGCCCATTTCGAGATCTCGGGGCTCGACAACATAGCGCCGAGAGGCGCCGTGATAGTGGCGGCGAACCACCGTAGCTACTTCGATCCTGTCGCATATGGATTGGCCGTGCTGGGGGCGGGTCGCTATCCCAGGGGCATGGCCAAGAAGGAACTATTCGATGCCCCTGTCGTCGGCCCCCTCCTGCGTGCGGGAGGCGCGATCTGCGTGGATCGCGACGGGAACGCTAGAGACGCCTACCGTCAAGCAGAGAATGCCCTGCGAGCGGGAGAGGCGGTGCTGATCGCACCCCAAGGAACGATCCCCAGAGGCTCGGCGTTCTTTGAGCCGGAGCTGGTCGGCAAGACAGGCGCAGCGCGCCTTGCCGCGGCCACCGGGGCGCCGGTGGTGCCGCTCGGCTTGTGGGGGACCGAAGCAGTGTGGCCCAGGTCTATGCGGCTCCCGAAGCTACCCGCGATCGGGAAACAGCCGACAGTTTCGGTCCGGGTCGGCAAGCCAATCAAAGGTTTGACTGGGACCGACGCAGAAGCCGACACCAGGCGTATCATGGCCGCTATATCCGAGCTTCTCCCGCTCGGTTCGCGCCGGCGGCGCGAACCGTCACCGGACGAGCTCGCAAGCACCTTCCCCGCATGACGGGAATCTACAGAAATTTCGGCGGTATGCCGAGTTACCACACATGGACTATGAGGCTGGCATGAGCGACAATCCGTACCACGAGCACGAGCACGAGCACGAGTCGGAAGGCTGGGGGGATGGTGGCCATACGGCTGAACCCCAGGAGTGGGGTCAGGCCGACGGGGAAGCCCACGTCGGCGAGGGAGACGACGGCGAAGGCGCGGGCGGGAGTTCTGAGGACTGGTCCGGCGCGGCCTCCGACGACGAGCCGACGACGGCGTCCGACGCTGTGACAGCAGAATCCGATTCGGTGGAGTCATCCCAGCCCGATGATGGCGACACGTCGGACGTTCTCGCCCAGGTCATTGCGAGAGTCACCGAGGACATGACGATTCTCAACGAGGCGGCGGAGCAGACCGCGCGCCTACGCGCCGCGGCGGAGCAGACCCTGGAGAGCAATCTCACTGCGTTACGCTCGGCCCACGAACGGATTGCTGCGGGACGTGCAGCGCTTGCAGCGTTGCGAGCGGAAGCCGAAGCAACCCTTCAAAAGGCGACTGAGGAGTCCGCCCGGCTAGTCGACGAAGCCCGCTCGGAAGCTGAGCGTATCACCGCAGACGCGACGTCTGAGGCCGAGAACGTTGTCGGTGAGAGTCGAAGCCGTGCCGAGGAACTGATCGACTCAGCGCGAGCCAATGCCGAGACGATACGAAACGAAGCTCGGGCTTCGGGCCAGGCCGAGCTGGAGTCGCTGAAGCAGGAGTTTCGTGCTCGAGTCATGGCGTTGAGCGAGGCTCTCGGGGCGGCGTCGTCGAGCCTCGGACGTTTTTTGGACACAGACGCCGGAACCTCCGGTAACTCCTGAGTCGTTTCCAGCCTGATGGACTCCTCACCGTCGTCTTCGCCGCCCGGCGGCCCCGGCAGCCCCGGCGACGTCGAAGACAACAGAATCTCTGTCGGGCGCTCTGACATGGATGATTCCGGTGTGCGTTCCACTTTCGACCAGCTTGCTGCATTGATGGCCCAGGCGGAGGAGCTCGCTTCGTGGGCTTCAGCTTCGACGCCTGTTCCTGCCGTCTTGCATGGAGCCCAAGTCGATGGACCTGAGCCAGAGCCGGCGCCGGAGTGTGAGCCAAAGTGGCCGCTGTCACCAGATGCCGAGGTGGCGCCTGATCCCGAGCTGCCACCAGTAGCCGAGCCACCACCGGAGCCCGATTCAACTCCTGAACCGGAGCCCGTAGCTGCCTCGGCCGCCGACCCCTCCGAGGCGTCGAAGTCCGCTGGCCCTGACACCGGCGCAGTCGAGTCCCCTGACGCTGACGTAGATCCGGTCGGCTCCACGCTGGCCGCGATGATCGCGGACTCGAGGATCGCCGCTGCTGTGGTCGTCGGTGAAGGATCGAGTGAAGTGGCCGGGACGTTGACATCCATGACCGAGTCATCGCTGGCCGACCTCGGGTTGTTGGCGCCGCGCGGAGCGATCCTCGAGGTCACGACTGTAAACGGGGAGTATCGAGCACTTCGAGCGGGCAGCTGGGCTCTTGCCCTAGAGGTCGGAGCCGGTGCTGCGGATGAAGTCGATGCACTTCTCGACGAGCTGCTAGCGGCAAGCGGGGACGGGGCGTCCGGAGACCACCCGTGAGTGAACTGGCCGTCGTCCTCATCGGCGTACTCGCCTTCGGCGGATCGATCATAAGGAAGCTCCGCCAGGTGCGCCGCTCGGGCCAAGAGCACGGCGATGAGGAGAATGCCGGCGCGCTGGAGCATGTTGCGACGCCTGCGCCCGGACCGTTGACAAATCTGAACCCTCCGAGTGGGCGCTTGGCGGTACCCGTGGAGCCTCCCGATCCGCTGGTGGTCGCAGTCTGCGCAGCCATGCCCGTCGAGGTCACGTCTGTGCGGCTGCGCTCCGTCGCTGGGATCAAGACGCTGTATTGAGGGGTTAGACAAGACTGTGAGCATAATTGCACCGTTTTCGTGCAATTCCGCGCACAGACGCGTCTCGGGACTTGCAACGTCGCATTACCTCTACCCGATAGCCGCTACGAGATAGCCGCTACGAGATAGCCGCTACGAGATAGCCGCTACGAGATAGCCGCTACCCGCTACCCGATTGCCGCTACCGAGGGGCGGTCCACGGCCATCCTTTCGTGGTGGAGCTAGCGCCGCCAGTCGACTTCGTCCTGCTCAGCGCCCACGATCTTCGCCATGCGGGGGCGTCGGGACCCGAAAGCGTCGGCGTGGCCGAAACACCGGCACGCAGCCGGGACGCATACCAGTCGCTCACGATTTCGTCGGCCAGAGCGGCGATCGAATCCTCGATTGCGGTGGCAAACGCGCGAGCGTCCCCGTCCGCCGGGGGAAACATAGGTGCGCCAAAGTTGACTGTGACTTTGCCAGTTCTTACTCGTCTGGCGCCCTTTGGCAGGATACGCCCAGTGCCCTCCACATAAAGCGGTATGACCGGCTTCTCGCTTCGAATCGCCAACCACGCGGCACCGGCCCGATGCGCCTGGCCCCATCCGTCAGGGCTTCGTCCGCCCTCTGGGAAGATGAGCATGCTCCAGCCGTCGTCGAGCAGCTCCGTGGCTCGACGTGCCGAAGTTCGCGACACCCGTTGGCGCTCCATCGGCACTGCGTTCAGCACCAGGGCCGACATGACCGCCTTTGGCAACGTGTCGAAGAAGTAGTCCGCCGCCCCGGCTACGAACAGCTCGCCGCGCCAACGCCGCGGTATTACCGCCATTACGAGGGGAGCATCGAGGTGGCTGGAATGGTTTGCGGCGAAGATAGCCGGCTCGTCGAGGTGCGCGAAGCGGTCGAGGCCTTTGACGGTGGGAGAAGTGACCGCTCGCACGACCGGGTTCGTCAGCGAGGTCTGGATCACAGACCGCGAGAAGCGGGCGAGCGGAGAGCGGGCCCAGTCGCTGTCGTAGTGGACGCCGAGGTGGCGCTCCGCCGGCGGGAGAGGGACCCCCCCGGGCCACGACGGGGCGCCGAAGGGAAACCGCGGCGATACTCGAAGCAGTGAGCGAAGGGCGCGGCTATTCGCCTTGTCGAAGGGCAACGTGACCGCGATGCGCCGCTTCGGGGGTCTTCCGCCGGGAAGCTGCGTGTTCAATGCACGTCCGCGATCATGATGGGCGGGCAGTGAAAATGGCTGATGGTAGCGTCGCGTCCCACCACGTCGGAAGCTATCTCGAACGCGTCGGCGAGCGTGGTAGCAGGGGAGAAGCCGAGCCTGCGTACCGCCTTTGCGTCACCGCCGACGACGACGACCCTGCCAAGGTGCTCGAGTGCGTGCGCCCCCCAGTACCACATGTAGAAAGGATGGACGCCGTGGTATGCGTGACTCGTCCGGTACAGATGGCGGTACCAGTCGTCGGTCGCGAAGCGCTCCTCGTATTTCGCTTCTATCACCGCCGGGTCTGTCGTCTCGGAGAGGACCTCCTCGAAGAAGTCGATGTAAGAGGGGTGATGCACCGGGTGAAACGCCCACGGGGTGGGATGCGACAGTATCGCCACGCCACCCTTGCGGACGATCGGCATGCCGCGATAGAGGTTGAAGAGATACCCGAGGCCCATGCACATCACGAGTATCGGGTTCATGATCGAGTTGACGTTGTAAGGACATATGTGGGGAAGTCCGAAGATGGCGATGTCAGTCTGGCCTTGCACGTCAACGAGTTGCTGGCGGTGCACGACCCGGGTGGTCGCTTCGTGCACAGCCTCTACCTCGCCGGCGTGCACCGAGGTCATAGCGTGCGGGGCTTTGATCGACTGGAACATCGAACGTGCGCTGCGCGGCGGCATCACCGACAGCGCTTTCGAGGATGCAACGAAGCCAGCCCTGTCACGCAGCGACCATTCCCATTCACGCTTCTGCAGGAACGCCGCCGACGCAGGAAAGGCGTCGTTGTTGAGCGTCGTCTCGATCTGAAAAATATTGACACCGCTTGCGGCGAGGAGCCGACCCATCCGCCAGTTGGAGCTGTGCAGCTCCGAGTGCTCCGGGTCCATGAACGATCGGCTGTGGCGCATCGTCTTGACGTTGTGATGGTGGCGCAGGCTTCGGTAGCTCGCCAGGCCTGTGGCGACACTTTTGTGCCCGCCGTCCATTGCAACCAGGTTTATGTTGACGTAGACGATCAGGTCCGATTCGGCTGCACGCTTGTTGATCTCCACGTCCTCACCCGCGTCGGTGAGACCGATATGGACCAGCCCGTCCGGGTCCTCGGCGTCGTGCTGGAGGAGCCTGCCGCTCGGAGCGAACGAGTCGTACACCCTGTCGCCGATAGCGTGTCGTAACTCGGATTCTGTCATCCGGCGGTGCAGCGCCAAGGCGCAGATCAAAACGACGTCGTCTACGCCTGCGCCGGCCGCCAGGTCGAGTACCGCTTCGATGACCCGCTGGCGGTTGTCCGGCCGTCGCATCGGCGGGAGAGGAAGGGAGATGTCGTCGAATGCGATGGTAAGGCGCATGCCGGCAGACAGAAGCTCCGGTAGCGGCTTGCTGTCGCCGAGAGGATTCAGGAGCGCTTCGCGTATCGCCCTGTCGGGATCGCTCAGCGATTCGGTCGCCTCGGGGGGGTAGATCACCCGGGACCTGCCTGGCGGTAGGCGTTCGAGGCGGTAACCCTCGCCGTGCCAGGTAAGTATCGGCGGCGTCGAGCGGTCCACCTCTAGAACGAAACCGGGTCGGGTCATAGCGGGTTCGTTTACCTACCTTCTCTTCTCTAGGCCAAGATCGAAGACCACTTTGGTCGCCCCGCGCCTGCCTGCCTGTGAGGCGTGCTCGAGGGCTTCGCAATGGCGGTCGAGGGGGTATCGGGCGCTCACCAGCCGGGCGAGGTCGCGGCTCGCGATAAGTTCCATCGCCACGTCGAAGCTGTGGCGTCCGCCGGCACGAGCCTCAGGACCGTAGGCGTAGGCGCCGACGAGGCGGAGCTCGCGCTGCCACAGGGCAGTCAGGTCCAACCCGACGTGACCTGGCATCCCAGCGAGGACGATCGTCGCCCCCGGAGCGGCGACCGCTATCGCGTCCGCCAATGATTCGGAGGATCCGACGCAGTCGAATACCATGTCGGCGCCGCCGGTGAGCTGCCCGTTGTCAAGTATCCACGAGCCGGTGGCCCGGCGGACCGCGCGGCGAAGCTCGGACGGTTCGGCTACGTAGTCCGCCCCGAGATGGACCGCGAGGCGGCGCTGCTCGGGGTGCTTAGCTACCGCGATCAGCGTCGTGATCTCGCTTCGAAGGGACCGCAAAGCGGCGAGCGTCGCGAGGCCTATCGTGCCGGCGCCGATCACGACCGAACAGCGGTCCGCCTCAGAGGTTGGGGCGAGGGCAGCGTGGACCGAGCACGCTACCGGCTCTACCAGCACGGCCGCCTCGTCGCTCCATCCCGCCGGCACCGGGTGCAGCTGGTCGCGATGCGCGAGGAACGCGCCGGACCATCCGCCGCCGGTGCTCGAGCAGAAGCCGGTTTGCAGGCCGGGGGAGAGGTGACCGGCGCTCAGGTTCTCGCAGCGGTTCGTCAGCCCCGCCCTACACGCAGCGCAGGGCGGCGTGATGCCACGGATCTTGCAGTGAAGCACCGGTTCGACGACTACACGGTCGCCGGTGTCGGTCTCGGCGACCACTTCGTGGCCTGGCACGAACGGGAAGCTGACGATCGGCTCGAACCACCTCGACGACCGGCCGAAAACGGTCGCAAGGTCGCTCCCGCAGATGCCGGACAGCTTGGGTCGTAACGTGACCCAGTCCGGCCCGGGTGCCTCGGGCAGGTCCGCTTCGCCAAGTCGGAGGGCAAGCGGGCGCCCAGCGACCCGGGCCGCGGCGAAGCGGGGAAGTGAGCGCTCCACCTGCAGAGCTCTCACCGGCGCGGGCCGATCGGCAGGAGCGGCCGAGGGGCGCCCGGTGCTTTCGGCCACTGCTCGACGTGCCACCCGCGTCGTCGGGCGATAGCGGCGAGCTTCGTCTCGGGGTTGACAGCGACGGGGTGACCGGCTGCTTCGAGCATCGGAAGATCGCTGGCGGAGTCGGCGTAGGCCACCGACTCCGCGAGATCGATCCCGTTCGCCTGCGCGTAGTCGGCCATGATCAGTGCCCTGGCCTCGCCAGTCGGCGGCGCCTCCTCCAACTCGCCGGTCAGGACCGCCCCGCGCCGGGACAGCCTTGCGCACACGATCTCGTCGAAGAGCGGCCGGAGAGGTTCCACCACGACATCAAGCGCTCCCGTGATCAGGAGCGTCTTGTGGCCGGCGCTGCGGTGCTCACGAACCCGGCGCATCCCCGCAGGGAACGACTTCGTGATTACCAGGTCGCTGAACATTTCCCATGCGTCAGCGCGCAGCTGCTCCACGGGTGCGCCCTCGTAGCGACGGTAGAAGTAGCGCAGGAAGTCGCTGCGGTCGGCGCGGTCGGCGGCGAGGAGACGGGGAGCTTCGCGCAGAGTTCTAGCCACGAAACGGGTACGGTCCCATCCGCTCTCGTGGCGTGTCGCAAGCCACGAGTAGGAGTCGACAACGTTCGACGCTATGAGCGTGTTCTCCAAGTCGAAGACCGCAAGCTGGCGATCCGGGGAGAGGACCGCTCGCCGGCCACGCTCGGACCTCGACAGGCCCCCGGGAGCGTTCGATCGCGACACCGACCCGACGAGGCGTACACGTGCGTGCGAAACCACCGAAGGCAGGTACACTTCCTGGCAGTACTGACGCCAATCGAGGACGTCCGGATCGAAGCCGAACTCGAGGCGGTCCGCCTCGGGCAGGGCGTCGAAAAGTTCGATGAGCCTATCGACGGAGAAGATCGCCTCCGTCTCTGTGTAGGCGCCGTACAGCTCGACGTAAGAGAGCGCCCGGTCGACCTCGACGTGGCGTTCCTCGAGTCGGGCGCTCAGCTCCGCCCGGCTGCCGCGGACCGGCAGGGATTGAAGCACACGCTCAGCTACGCCTATCGACTTACCGGCACGCTCGAGCTGGCGCGCGACGCGCTGGCGTCCCGGAAACGACCATTCCGGGACCGTGATCGGCTGGTCCGAGGCGTCGGCGACCGGGTTCTCCTGGAACCATTCACGCACCAAGTCGACGAGGCGCCGGTAGCGCAGAGGGTTACGTCCTCCCGAAGCGCAGTGGAAGACGTCCGGCTCGTCGAGGGGTCCCCTGGCTGCGACAGCAAGAATCGACGCTACGACCATGTCGACCGGTATCACGTCGATGATCCCTTCGGGCACGCCGGGGAACTCGCGAAGGAGGCCTTTCGCGTACGAGATGATGACAGGGTCCGCCATGCGGAAGCCTCTGATCCACCCGGGCACTGGCTCGGCGAGTGCGGCCTCGATAATCGACGGTCGGACGATGCTCAGCGGCAGGTCACCACGGGATTCGAGCAGGGCCCGCTCGCCGAGCGCTTTCGTGTACGCATATGCGTCGGGCCATCCGAGACCGCGCGCTCTGGCTTTGCCGAGCGCGACCATCTGGTCGTGGACCCACTCGTCTCGGAGCTTCTCCGCACGGGCGGAAAGCAAAGGTGTGCCGGCGGCGCCCAGCTCGCGCCTCGCCTGGCGGGCGAAGCCGGCGAGCATCTTGGACTCGCGGCTTTTGGCGTCCTGGTCCGCCCGGGCCCGGCGCGCGGCGGCGACCTCGGGCCTCCATGCGACGTCGCTTGACCATGGAGTGTCGGAGAGGGCGGCTTCGGGGGCGCTGCCTCTTCGCGATCCTGCTACGTAGGCGGTGGAGATGGAGATGAGGTGCGGCGGGGCACTGCCCGTGGCGGCCTGTGAACGTAGTTCGTTGAGCGTCTCTGCTACCCGGCTAGGCCCCAACAGGTTGATCTCGACCGCGCTGTCGAGTGCGGAGTCGAAACTGACGGTGGCGGCAGAGTGGATGACAATCTGACACGAGGCGAGGAGATCTTTGCCCTGGGCGTCAAGGCCGAGACCGTCGACGCCGACGTCGCCGCTCATGACGTGCAGACGCCGGGCTACCAGTTCCTCGAACCCGTCGCCCGCCTGCGCTCTAAGACGATCGAAGCAGTTGTTTCGCAGTACCTCCCGCCTGACGCGGTCGGCGGCGCCTCGACGTCCGGGGCGGATGAGCAGCGCAACTTCGCTGCCGGGCACGCAGCGAAGGAGCCTCTCAGTGAGGGCGGTGCCGAGGAAACCGGTGGCTCCGGTGATGGCGACCCTTTTTCCCGAAAGCGACTCGCGAATCACCGCAATTGTCTACCATATGGTAGGTGGCTACTCAAGGACGGAAACCAGACGCCCTGCGAAGCGCTACGCGCGGCCGCGTGCTCGACGCAGCGCTCGCCGGTTTCGCGCGCAGAGGCTACGAAGTGACGTCGCTCGACTCCATCGCTGGCGAGCTCGGGATTACCAAACAGTCGATCCTGTACTACTTCCCGTCCAAAGAGACGCTCCTCGAGGGTGTCGTCGACGACGCCGCCGCCGACGTCTACCGGGCGCTCATCGAAGCGGACCTGCAGGGTGCAGCCTGGGAGCGGGTGCGTGTGGTCGTGCGGACCGTGTTCTCGCTCGCAGGGAGCCGGCCGGAGGTGCTGGGTCTTCTCCGTGAGGTCGCCCGGCTCGGGCCGCCGGCCGCCACACGCTTCAGCGGGCACTTGAGCCCCCTGATCGACAAGGCGACGGCTTATCTCGACGCAGCGATGGCCCGAGGTGAGCTGCGTCGCCAGGACGCGAGGCTTCTGCTTCTCGCTGCGTATTCGACGGTGGTCGGTATGGTCACCGAAGTAGAGGTCCTTCGGACACTAGGGCTCGACTCGACCGCCCGCTCCCTCGTGCGTCAGCGCCAAGCCGCCCTGTCATTCCTGTACGCGGCGCTGACACCGGCCGCGCCGTAGCACCAGGATTCGATCCCGCGGTACTGAGATCGTTCGTGGAGCGCTTCTGCCAAGCCGCGGCTAACGGCGCGCGGCGCGCTTGGTCTTCGGAGGCGTGTAGCGCGCCGAAGGCCTAGGACCGGACGGCTGGGCGGTATCGGTCTTGGCGTTCCGTCGGGACCGGCGCGCCGGTGGGGTAGCCGGCCGGCGTGTCCTTGCAGCCTGGAGTTCTCCTTTCATCCGCTTGCGGTGACGCTGGGTAAGGACGAGCGAGTACGCAAAGGGGAACGCCAAGGCGAATACGTGCGCTATCGCCAGCGAATTAGGGACTTTGGGTAGGTTGACGAAAAAGGCGGCCACGATCACAGCGAACGCGACAATCACCCTGTTCCTCGTCTGCAGGAACCCGAAAAGTGAGATTGCAGCAGCGACGCCGACCGCACCCAACGCCGTCGAGGGATGAGTCGGCGCACCGGCACCGGACGTGACCGTCAAGTTGAGGACGCCGACGACCACCAGCTCCAAAGCGACGACGTAGCCGTAGAGCGGCTCGCTTCCCCGCATGGCGGACGCCTTGAGCCCGTCATCTGGGAGCGGAGCTGCTGCCCTCCTGCCTCGCGGGGCGCGTGGCGCGGGGGTCTGGCTGTCCTCGGCGGCGGTGCCGGCCTGCGGCTGGGAGTTCGAGGAGCGGCGAAGAAGGCTCATTGCTTGTCGTCACTGTCAACGCCGGCAGGCGGCGAGCCGGCTTCGTCGGGTTCTTCGGCGTGGCCGGTCTTGTCGACTGAATCGAGAAGCCACGGGCGGATGCTCACGACGCTGTGGCGAGGCCCGAGAACCCCGACGTCGGCGTCGACGGGAAGGTCCCTGGGCGGGGTTCCAGACGTCTCGATCGTTATCGTCGGCTGCTCACGCGGAGCCTCAAGCGCCTGCTGGAACCCCAAAGCGAGACCGGTGAGTATCGCGCCGGTGGCGCTTCGCCTGCGCCACGCCTCGAGCTTGGGAGGAAGGGCGCTCGACGGCTCGCGGTGCTCGGCTGGAGCGGAGTCAGGGTCAAGGCCTTCCAGCACATCGTCGGGCTCGCGCGGAAGCTCTGGCGAGCGATCGGGCGTCTCCTCGGGCTCGGCCGGATGGTTGTCCACCCTCTAAGGCTATCCGGGCTGATAGGCCAACGGGAGGGAGCAGGGAAGCTGGGTGTGCCCGCTTAGGTAGCGGTCGACGTGCATCGCGGCCGAGCGTCCTTCGGCGATAGCCCACACTATGAGGCTCTGCCCTCTCCCGGCGTCCCCGCAGACGAATACCCCGTCCCGGCCGGTGGCGTAGTCGCCGGTCCGCGAAAGGTTGCCTCGCGGCGTCGGGGGGATGGCGAACGCTTCTGCGAGGTGGGGCTCGACGCCGGAGAACCCGAGGGCGAGCAGGACCAGCTCGCAGGGCAGCTCGAAGTCACTGCCGTCGACCGCCTCGAATGTCATCCGGCCTGCTTCAGACCTGACGGCGACCTCGCAGCCACGAAGGGCCCGCAGCGCCCCGTCGTCGTCGCCGGCGAACTCGGTGGTCGACACGGCGAAGAGACGTTCGCCGCCTTCCTCGTGAGCTGAGGACGTGCGGAACATCAACGGCCAGGTCGGCCATGGTGTGGAAGCGTCACGCTCGTCGGGTGGCCTCGGCATGATCTCGAGCTGGTGCACCGAGCGCGCCCCCTGTCGGTGAGCGGTTCCCAGGCAGTCAGCCCCGGTGTCGCCGCCTCCGATGATCACGACACGCTTGCCGTGCGCTGATATCGGAGTCGCCGCGGCTGGATCGGCTTCGATCACCGCCTTGTTGGCGTGCGGCAGGTACTCCATCGCCTGGTGAATGCCCCGCAGGGAACGGCCCGGGATCGTCAAGTCCCGAGCCACGGTGGCGCCCGAGGCGATCACCACTGCGTCGTAGTCGTCCATAAGAGACGCAGCTGTCACCCTGCCCAGCGCTTGGCTCGCGGAGACTTCCACCTCGCAGATGAACCGGGTCCCTTCCGCTTCCATCTGGGCGAGCCTGCGGTCGAGGAACCTTTTTTCTAGTTTGAATTCCGGTATGCCGTAGCGAAGAAGGCCGCCGGGCTTGTCGGCGCGCTCGAAGACCGTGACGTCGTGGCCGGCTCGGCTCAGCTGCTGGGCGGCGGCCAAGCCGGCGGGACCCGAGCCGACTACCGCCACCGACCGCCCGGTACGCACCGACGCCGGGACCGGAGTGACCCAGCCTTCCTCGAAGGCACGATCGATGACCGACACTTCGACCTGCTTGATCGTCACAGGCTGGGCGTTGATTCCGAGCACGCAGGCCGCCTCGCAAGGAGCGGGACAGAGCCGTCCGGTGAACTCCGGGAAGTTGTTGGTGGCGTGAAGCCTCTCGATCGCCTCGTGCCAATGGCTCTTGAAGACGAGGTCGTTCCAGTCAGGAATCAGGTTCGCGAGGGGGCACCCGTCGTTGCAGAACGGGATCCCGCAGTCCATGCACCGCGACGCCTGCTCCTCCAAGCGGTGCTCGCCGAAAGGCTCGTAGACCTCACGCCAGTCCATCAGCCGCTCGCGCACAGGACGGCGCGACGGGAGCTCTCTCGGGAACTCCATGAAACCGGTCGGTTTACCCACGCGACATCACCGCCACAGCAGAGTCGGCCTTATGCTCCGATTCGTTCGCCTTCCGCCCGGCTTCGACGACACGCCGGTAGTCGCGGGGCATCACCCTCGCGAACTCGTCGCCGGCTCTCGGCCAGCGAGCGAGAAGAGAGGCGGCAACAGCTGAACCGGTGTGGGCATTGTGGCTGACCAAGACGGCGTGAAGCCATTCGAGGTCCGGCGGATCGCAGTCCTCGAGGTCGACGAGTTCGCCGTTGAGGTCCGATCCGAAGTCGCCGTTCGGATCCCAGACGTATGCGACGCCGCCCGACATCCCGGCGCCGAAGTTGCGCCCGGTCGGGCCGAGCACCACGACCCGGCCGCCGGTCATGTACTCGCAACCGTGGTCGCCGACACCCTCGACGACAGCTAGTGCGCCCGAGTTGCGCACGCAGAAACGCTCGCCGACGACACCCCTGATGTATGCCTCGCCGGACGTCGCCCCGTAGAGGATGACGTTGCCGGCTATCACCTGCTCCTCGGCTTTGAAGCCGGCTGGGGAGTCGGGTGAGGGTGCGACGATCAGGCGTCCCCCGGAGAGTCCCTTGCCGAGGTAGTCGTTTGCGTCGCCGAGAAGCCGCAGGGTAACGCCCGGCGGGCTGAAGGCACCGAAGCTTTGCCCGGCAGAACCGCGAAAAGTTATGTCAATGGTCCCGTCAGCGAGGCCTACCGCGCCGTGCCGGCGGGTGATCTCGGCTCCAAGAAGGGCGCCGACAGTTCTGTTGACGTTACGGATCGGCCTTTGCAGGGTGACCGGCTCGCCCCGCTCGACAGCACCTCTGCAGGCCTCTATCAATTCGCGGTCCAATACCTTGTTCAGTCCGTGGTCTTGGCCTGTGACGCAATGCCTCGGCGCGTCGTGGGCAATGTCGGGAACGGCGAGGATGGGGGAGAGGTCGAGGCCCTTCGCCTTCCAGTGCTCCAAGGCGCTTTCGGCGTCGAGCAGCTCGGACCGGCCGATGATCTCGTCGAGAGACCGGTAGCCGAGCGTAGCGAGAAGCTCCCTCACTTCCTCGGCGATGTATTCGAAGAAGTTGACGACGAACTCGGGTCGGCCAGTGAACCGTTTGCGCAGCTCCGGGTTCTGCGTTGCTATTCCGACAGGGCAAGTGTCTAGATGGCAGACGCGCATCATGATGCAGCCGCTCACGACCAGCGGTGCGCTCGCAAAGCCGAACTCTTCCGCCCCCAAAAGCGCGGCGATTACGACGTCACGGCCGGTCTTCAGCTGGCCGTCCACCTGCACGACGATACGGTCCCGCAAACGATTGGCGAGCAGTGTCTGCTGGGTCTCGGCGAGGCCGAGCTCCCAAGGCGCCCCGGCGTGTTTGAGGGAGGTGAGTGGGGACGCGCCCGTACCCCCGTCGTGGCCGGAAATCAGCACGACGTCAGCGTGGGCCTTGGCGACGCCAGCTGCGACCGTACCGACACCGACCTCGGCGACGAGCTTCACGTGGATCCGTGCTCGGTCGTTGGCGTTCTTCAAGTCGAAGATCAGCTGCGCCAGGTCCTCGATCGAGTAGATGTCATGGTGGGGCGGCGGCGAGATCAGCCCTACGCCAGGTGTCGAGTGACGGGTGCGCGCAATCCACGGGTACACCTTGTGGCCGGGCAGCTGGCCCCCCTCACCCGGCTTCGCTCCCTGCGCCATCTTGATCTGGATGTCATCTGCATTGACCAGGTATTCGCTCGTGACACCGAAGCGACCCGAAGCGACCTGTTTGATGGCGCTGCGTCGCAGGTCGCCGTTCGGGTCCGGGGTGAAACGCTCGGCGTCCTCCCCGCCCTCCCCGGTGTTCGAGCGAGCGCCGATCCGGTTCATCGCAATGGCAAGAGTCTCATGCGCCTCGGCTGAGATGGACCCGTATGACATCGCTCCGGTACTGAAGCGCTTCACAATCTCACTGACAGGTTCGACCTCGTCGATTGCAATCGGCTCACGGCCGATGTCGGCAGCGGTGCGCAAACACATTAGACCACGAAGCGTTGCAAGACGCGTCGATTGGTCGTCCACTGCCCGTGTGTAGCTTTTGAATATGTCGTAGCGCGCCGATCTGGTGGCATGCTGAAGTAGATGCACGGTCGTAGGGTTGAACAGGTGGAATTCACCCTCGCGCCGCCACTGGTATTCGCCTCCGACCTCGAGATCCCTGTGGGCCAGTTCGCTTGGCCGGTCCGGCCACGCGACATGGTGGCGGGCGAGCACTTCGGCGGCGATTTCGCCGAGTCCGATGCCTTCGATGCGGCTGACAGTCCCGTTGAAGTAGCGGTCAACGAGTTCGCTCGACAGCCCGATAGCCTCGAAGACCTGGGCGCCCGTGTAGGAAGCGACAGTCGATATGCCCATTTTGGACATGACCTTTAGGATTCCCTTGCTGGCGGCCTTGACGTAGTTGCGCAGCGCCTGGCGGGCAG
>JAKAZH010000205.1 GCA_021815935.1 Actinomycetes bacterium | reverse complement strand
TCATCGAGGCTGAGGTATGCGAGTCTTTCGACCCGCCACTACAAGCCAACGAGCACCGGCGCAACGTTGTCACCCGGGGGATCGACCTCAACGTCCTCGTTGGCCGCGACTTCAACATCGGCGCCGTCCGCTGCCGGGGGATGCGGCTCTGCGAGCCCTGCCGGGTCATCGCCCGCTACGCGGGTCGGCCGATCATCCGGCCCTTGGTGCATCGCGGCGGCATGCGCGCAGACATCCTCGAACAAGGTGCGATCGCCGTCGGCGACACGGTAGTCGCCGTATTTACAGCGGGGCGAGGATCTGCCGGTTGAGGTGTCAGTGGGTGCCGTCATGTCAAACCCATGTCAAACACGCCGAGGCGGACAAGCCGGAACAGAGTCGGATCAGGAGTTGGCCTCACCGCACTGACAAGCTGCGCTGTGGCCGGTTACATTCGTGGTCCTGCAGGTGGTGGGCAACGTCTGCTACCAGATCGCCGGCCTAAGCCGCGGGTCGGAGTCGACGAAGCCGTTCAGCCAACCCTCATCGTGCACCGAGGCCATCTGGCGGTCGGCGAAGGGTGCGAGCCCCATGCCCAACACCTCGAAGGGCCTGCCGACCCGCTCACGGTTACTCGTCGCCACGTTCTGCTCCCAGCTCTCGTCGCACCTCGGCCACCACCTGCTCGGCGAAGCCCCCCAGGCGGTCCGCCAGCTCGCGGTCCGCCTCGAAGAGGTCGTCCGCGTACCGTCCGTCGACTGCCCATGGATCCAGAACCTCGAGGGTTGCGACGCCCACTCTTGGTAGCCGCCCAACCTGAATGCACATGGCGTGCAGCGCGACGAGGTTGTGGGTTTTCTTGAACGGCACGCCGGCGTCGATGAGCGTGGCCTTCAGCGCCTTCTCGGTGACCAGGTGTGCGAGGAAGCACGCCATGCGACTGGGGGACTCGGGATCCCGGGCAACGGCACGCATCGCATGGAGGTCATCTTCGACGTTCCCGAGCCAGCGGCGGGCCTCGCGGTAGTTGTCGTCAGGCAGCTCTGGCATATACGACACGCCCTTCCCGAAGCGGCCAGTAGTGCATTGAGCCGATGACATCGCGTCTGCGCCGGCACTCGCGTCTGTCGGTCACGAAGATCTGGAGTGGCAGCAGTGCCGGCGTTACGTGGCGAAGTGAAGCCTCGAGATCGTGGCGCTTGGTGTAGTCGATGGAGGAGAGCACCACCATCAAGTCGATGTCCGAATCGGGGCCGTCATCGCCACGGGCGACGGAGCCGAAGAGGAGCACCTGCTCGGGGTCACTGGCTGCCACAATCGCCTCCACCACATCCGACACCCACTCGGCCAGGGTGCGACCCGCGTAACACGCCTTGCCGTTGCGCTCCTCGTAGGCGACCGAGCTCATGGCCCAAGTTCCGGCTGGACCGATCCCGGCGAGCCGGCACGACGGAGGATCCCGGGCCACGAGGTCACCAGGCTTGACGACCTTCGCGGAGCGGGATAACACTGCCATCCCGGGTCCGATTGCAGCCTGGGCGAGGTCCACCGGTGCGATGTTGCCCTGCTGGAACTCACGGAGTGCCTTCGGCAGGTCGGCGTGCAGCGCTGCGAGGAAAGCTCTGCGGTTGGTGATGCCTGGGTGTCGCTGCGGGGACGGCACGCCAGTACGATGGACGACACGAGGGAGTTGCTTGCCTGGTTGTGCATGCGGATATCGAGCTCGGTCCGCGTCGGCCAAGTAGCAGTCACGGCGAATCCCGAGTGGAGCAAACCGGCAAGCATCGCCTTCCGCCCGGTTGAGGCTACGCCCCTTTTGTCGTGCTCGGACTGCTTGAATGCGTAGAGTACGGTCAGCGGATATGAAGGGTCAGTCGCCTTACTCAAGTTTGCGGACGCCCGTTCGAGGCCTTCCTCGAAGAGCTGCTCGGACTTCGACTTGTCGCCGTCGCTCTCATCGCTTCTGAACGGATCGGCGACGAGTTCAGTACTTTTCGGCGTGACTATCGTCGAGAACAGATCCCGATACATGGCTGCGAGAGAGCGCCGGAGCCAGACGTAGAAGAAGTGGAAGGGAGCGGCATACCCGACGTTGTCGTAGTAGGGAGGATCGATTGAAACCGCGATGGGGCGGAGGGGTCGTCGACGAGTTGGGCGACAAGCACGGTACGGCATTGCCACCTCGACGGGTTTGCGCCCGGGCGTCTGGTCGTTGGTCGTCCGGGGCGCGCTGTCTGGTCGGGAATCAGGCTGGGACATTTGCGGTCTCATGGAGCTTGTCCCAGTCGAGAGTGGTGCTGTGTTCGGCGAAGTGAAGTTCGCTGGACTTGCCGGCGAAGGGGTCGCGCACGTCGCGGACCTGGCAGGTCCTGTTGGTGCGAAAATCGACGTAGGCGGCGCGGATCGTCTCCTCGGGAAGCTCGACTCCGCCGGCGAACGGCGAGAAGGCGACCACCTGCCAGGGCTCTCCCCGGCGCACGCGCGTCGCCCCTGACAGCAGCGCTCGGCCAATGTCGTCGGGATAGACGACCTCTGTGCCTCGGCCGCGCCCGAGCGAGCGCGGTAGTCCCGGGGGCACGAGCCCCACCCGCCTCCAGTCCTCCAAGCGGCGAAGCGAGCAGGCCACTGCTTGGGTGCGCAGCTTCGCTACCAGGGCCTTCGTGGCGCTGGAGGGCATAGCAGTACGCGGCACATCAGGAGCGTACATCGCCCGGTTGAAACCGCGACGGGACCCAAGGCAGATGCGTACGCTCAGCAGCGAGCTCTGACGTGCAGAGCCGACCCCGCAGTGTCTGAGCTTAGGTGGCCACCTCCCGGGTGTTCGTCTTGACCTCTGGGTCGGTGCATACGCGATCGTGCATCTGTCGGCCAGGCGACCGGAATTGAGAAGGCACTCCCGCCGCGCACCCCGCCCGACAAGTGTGTTAGCGGTGGTTCTCAATATCGGCGGCGTTTTTCACCGCAAGGCTTCGCTCGTTCGCAGGCGATGAGCATCAGTACTCCTACGGGAGCTGCCTCGAGCTGTTGCAGGCGGGTCCTAGGCGGAGGGTGGCTGGACCTTCGGGTGATCGACCCGAAGGTCTGGGTCGCCGTCGCTCCGGTTAGGTTTCTGGGGACCCCAGCCAGGGAGGGGCGACATTGAGCAGTGCAGCGCCCAGGCGGCTGCATATGCACGGCGCCACTACCAGCGTCTTTGCGCCTCCGGAGGACCGGGCGGCTCGGAATGCGACAGTGCCCCCGCCACCAAGTATCGGCGCTTTTCGCGCCTCTTTGCATACGCACAGGCCGCTGACCAACATTTATGGGTCGGCGGCTTCTGCGTTTGTGGGGCGCGTTTGTGGGGACCTACTCAACCCCTGCATAGGGCAAAGAGGCGGCTCGCCAGGGCATGGGCGGCCTGACACGCTGCGGGTTCGCGCATCGAGGTCGGCGGGGTTTGGGCGCTGCACAGGGCATGCCCTGTGCAGCGCCACGCAGTTGCCCTACTCAACGGCGCTCGGAGTCGCCCGCACCTCGGGGGCGCTGATCGTGCTGCTGACCGGCGATGGGCGTCCGTCGCCGTTCGCCGCTGATGCTGGTCGCTGTTGCCGTCGGCTGTAGTTGAGAGCTGCACACGACCACGGCGTGGCCGGATGGACACCGCGGTGCCGATCCTCGGAGTCGCCGATATCCACCAGGGTGCCCCGTATAGGGGACGGGGAGCGGGAA
>JAKAZH010000204.1 GCA_021815935.1 Actinomycetes bacterium | reverse complement strand
GCCCGTCACGACGAGCGCGATGAGCCAGATCGCCAGTACAAAACGCCGGTGCCTGAAGCACCACCGCGCAAGATCGGACATTCGCCTGCAATACCTCCGAGGTCGCGCTGTGACGGTGCGCACACGCCTTCTAACTATCCCGATAGTACCGCGCGGATACGACGAGGCGTCGCGCGACCGGGAAGATAGTAGACGTCGGAAGTGTTGCCGTATGGACGATGAGCGAGACGCCCACCACCGCCGCCCTGACGACCGACGCCGATACAAGTCAGGGGCGACGATCGCGCAACAACGCGGTCCTGGCCATCGCCTGCCTTGCTCAGTTCATGGTCGTGCTCGATGTTTCGATAGTCAACGTCGCGTTACCGTCGATCGGGAGGGACCTCCACTACAGCCCTACGGGCCTTCAGTGGGTGGTCAACGCCTACGTGCTCACCTTCGCCGGCTTTCTCTTGCTCGGCGGGCGAGCCGCGGACATCTTCGGCAGGCGCCGGGTCTACCTGGCCGGCCTCTGGCTGTTCACTGCGGCGAGCCTCGCGGGAGGGCTGGCGACGAGTTCGACGTGGCTCACGGTGGCCCGCGCCACGCAGGGCGTCGGTGGGGCGATCCTTTCGCCTGCGACGTTGACGATCCTCGTTACGACCTTCAAAGGCCGAGATCTCGCCCGGGCGCTCGGGGTTTGGAGTGCCGTCGCCGGCGCGGGCGGTGCCGCCGGGTCGATCCTCGGCGGGATACTGACAGCAGAGATATCGTGGCGCTGGGTTCTTTTTGTCAACATCCCTGTCGGAATCGCCGCGACGGTAGCTGCGCTCGCCTATCTCACCGAGACGGCAGGCCACCGCGAAGGTGGCCAAGCCCGAGCGAAGCTCGACGTGGTCGGAGCCGTCGCTGTCACGGCTGGTCTGAGCGCGCTCGTCTATGCGATAGTGGGCACGGCGACGCGCCCGTGGACATCCGCTGTGACGGTCGTCTTCCTCGCGGTAGCCGTCGTTGTCCTGGTCGGCTTCGGGATCTACGAGGCGAAGGGCGCTTCGAACCCGCTTGTTCCGCTCGACCTGTTCCGATCGCGCTCCGTGTGGGGCGCAAACGTAGTCATGTTCCTGGTCGGTGCAGCCTTCTTCGCGATGTGGTACTTCCTCTCCTTGTACCTGCAAGACGTCCTCGGTTACGGCGCACTTCGAGCAGGGATGGCGTTCCTTCCGATGGCGCTCATCATCATCGGCGGAGCCCAGACGAGTTCGCGTCTACTCCCGCGCATCGGGGCGCGACCGCTTCTGTTGGTTGGAACGCTCGCAGCGACGGTCGGCTTCTTCTGGCTGTCGGGCATAACCGTCCGAGGCAGCTACTGGGTCCACGTGATAGGCCCGGGCTGCCTGATCTCGCTTGCTCTGGGCCTGCTCTTCACGCCGCTTGCCGCCACGGCGACCAGCGGCGTCGCGCAGAGCCAGGCAGGATTGGCATCGGGAGTGCTCAACACGTCGCGCCAGGTGGGCGGCTCCCTTGGCTTGGCGATTCTCGCCACTATCGCAACCGACCGGACAAGCTCGCTGCTGCGATCCGCACATGTCCAGGGCAGCGCCCCTGCGCTCGCGACGTTGAAGGCGCTCGACTCCGGCTTCGTGCGGGCCTTCCAAGTCGCCGCAGTGGTCACCGCCGCCGGGTTCGTCGCGTCGTTTGTCGTGCCGCGGATCCGCAGGGCCGACACCGGCCGAGCTGGAAGCGCGCTCGACGCAGGCACGGCCCACGCAGGCTAAGACGACAGCGCCCTAAGACGACACGGCCCTCAGCGACATGTCTCAGGATGTTCTCAACGTCGTCCTAGGGCTGTCACATCTGCAGGGCGCATCCTGGTGAACATGGCACCAAGCCAGGGACAACCCGGAAGAGGACGATGACATGACACAGTTCCAAGGACAGCCTGATCCCGTGCAGATACCGTCAGAGGCCGGGTCGGAAATCCCGACGTACACGTATCCGCCGGCGGACGCGCCGACTCCTCGAAGCTCGCATCGCACCCGCCCGGCGGTCGCGGCGGCCCTCGTCGTAGCAACCATCGGCGCTGGCACCGTAGCCGGTCACGTGCTGTGGCCGGGGTCTGCGACCCGCTCCGCTGCTGTGTCACTTCCTTCAAGCAGCTCGGGTTCGAACGGTACGTCGAGCGGCAGCGGCTCATCCGCCGGCAGCGGAAGTTCCACCGGCAGCAGCGCCTCAGGCACGGCGAGCGGGTCTGGGACGTCGTCGGTTTCGGGCCAGGGCAGTCCCGCCAACGTTTCGTCGATTGCAGCGAAGGTCGCCCCAGGCTTGGTGGACGTGAACTCCACGTTCGCCTACCAGCAGGCGAGCGGCGCCGGGACGGGCATCGTGCTCACCTCCAACGGGGAGATCCTCACCAACAACCACGTCATCAACGGCGCAACATCGATAACTGTCACTGATATCGGCAACGGTCAGACATACCCTGCGACGGTCGTCGGCTACGACAAGTCACAGGATGTGGCAGTGCTACAGCTCTCCGGTGCATCAGGCCTGAAGACCGCGGTTCTCGGCAATTCCTCGACAGCCCAGGTCGGGACGGCCGTTGCGGCAATCGGAAACGCCGGGGGCGTCGGGGGCACCCCCAGCTTCGCCGGAGGTTCGGTCACCGCGCTCAACCAGTCGATTACGGCAGCGGACTCACTCGACGGCGTAGCCGAGCACCTGAGCGGACTGATAGAGACGAACGCGAGCATCCAGCCAGGTGATTCGGGCGGCCCCCTTGTCAACTCCGCAGGTCAGGTGATCGGAATGGACACCGCCGCGTCAACTGGAAACCAGCTGCAAGCGGCAGTGAGTCAGGGCTTCGCCATCCCGATCAACGAAGCGGCTTCGATCGCCTCGTCGATCGTGGCCGGCCACTCGACGTCAGTCATCCACGTGGGACCGACAGCGTTCCTCGGGGTGCTGATCAGCTCGTCAAGTTCGTCGAGCAACCCCGGTGCGTTCGTCTTCGGTTCCTCGCAGGGATCGGGCCAACAGTCGACTAGCGGAGCGCCCGTCGGAGGGGTCATCCCTGGCGGCGCCGCCGCAAATGCCGGCCTCAGCGCCGGCGACGTGATCACCGCGATCAACGGAGAGACTGTCGGTTCTGCCAGTTCGCTCAGCACGATCATCGCCACCGAGAAGCCAGGCCAGACGATCAAGATCACCTGGACGACTGCGGCAGGTCAGGTTCAGACGGCTACGGTAGAGCTCACTGCCGGTCCCCCGGCTTAGCAGGCCAGACTCGGACAGCGCCTTGCGCAATGACCACAACGCACTTCGCCCCCTGACTTGGCGGGGGCGAGGTGCCGTAGGCTCGTGAAACGATCTCGGGGCCGCCTTCGACACAGACCGTCACGTGGCTGCACGTTGCAAACTCCACGACGTCACTAACGACTCCGGGGAGTCCGGTTTCGTCACCTCCAACGGCGAGGACCTCGACGTCATCAGGGCGAACTGACCAGGACACGATTGTGTCGCTTGCGATCCCGGCGGTATTCGCCGGGATCGTTGCGTTACCCACCTTTAAGGCGTCCGGGGGGCGTGCCACCCCGTCGAGGACATTGTCGAAGCCGACAAGCCTGGCGACTTCAGGTGATGCCGGCCGGCGGAAGACTTCGGTTATCTGGCCGGCTTGCAGCACCCGCCCAGCGGATAGGACGATCACTTCGTCGGCGA
>JAKAZH010000203.1 GCA_021815935.1 Actinomycetes bacterium | reverse complement strand
GAGCTCGCCGCCCGCGCCCGCTCGGTACTGCGTCGAAGTGCCGTTTACAACACGGGCGCCCGTGTCTTCGAACCGACTGGAGTGGGCGTCGAGATAGACCGGGAATCCCGCCATGCCTGGTTCGACGGTGCGCCCGTCGAGCTGCCCGCAAAAGAGTTCGATCTGCTGGCCTATTTCGTCGATCATCCGCAGCGGGTATGCACGCGCCCTGAACTGCTTGCGGCCGTGTGGTCGAGCCACGCCGGATGGCAGACCGAGGCAACGGTTACGGAGCACGTCTACCGCCTTCGCCAGAAGCTCGAGGACGACCCGAGCCGCCCGAGACGGTTGCGTACCATACGCTCTGTCGGCTACCGCTGGGAGGCTTGACAGTTGCTGAGCGGCGAGGAAGTCACCGCAGTCCTGGACCGCCAGACGGCGGTGATGGAGCAGGTGGCGTCCGGCGCGCAGCTGAGGGAAGTGCTCGACTCGATAGCACTCGCGCTCGAGGAGCTCATGGTGGGCAGCATGTGCTCGATCCTTCTCCTAGACGAGGAGGGAAGACTGCGGAACCGCTCGGCGCCGACGCTGGCCTCCGGCTTCTCGGCCGGTGTCGACGGTCTCGTTCCTGGCCCTGCCGCCGGATCCTGCGGAACTGCTGTGCACCTCGGCGAAGCGGTGGTCTGCTCGGACGTTTCTACCGACTTGCGCTGGGAGGCCTTCCGCGGACTGGCCGCCCGCTACGGTTTGCGGGCCTGCTGGTCGAGCCCGATCCGCTCTCGGGGCGAGGTGGTCGGGACTTTCGCTGTCTACCATGAAACACCATACGACCCTGACGAGCGCGACCGTGAGCTGGTCCGCCGGTTCACTCACCTCACCTCTCTAGCCGTTGAGCATGACCGTTCTTCGGCGGAACGCGAAGCGAGGCATCAAGCCGAGCTCGCTCGCCAAAGCGCCGAGCGTGCGAACCACGCCAAGTCGCAGTTCGTCACGGCGCTCAGCCACGAGCTTCGCACCCCGCTTCAGTCGATAACCAGCTTCACGGAGAATCTTCAGACGCTCGACCTGTCACCCGATCAACGCCGCGGTGCGCTGGAGCGGATCGGCCTCGCTGCGACGCATATCCTCTCGATCGTCGATGACGTCCTCGACTTGGCAAGAGTCGAGGCTGGGGCAATGCCGATAGAGCTACAAGACGTCAAGGTGAACGACGAAATCGCGGCATCGCTAGACCTCATTGAGCCGCTTGCAGCGCGCCGCGGCCTCCAGGTCGGCTGCGCAGGGCCGCCGATCACCGTCAGAGCTGACCGGCGCCGGCTTCGACAGGTGATCCTCAACCTGCTTTCCAACGCTGTTCGCTTCTCGGCGCCAGGCACCCGTATCCGCGTGTATACGCAAGGAGATGACGGAGTCGGGCGGATCCACGTTGTGGACCAGGGCGCTGGGATCCCCGAGGAGCTCATGGCGAGAGTTTTCGTACCGTTCGATCGGCTAGGCGCTGAGGCAGGCCGCGAGGGCGGTGCGGGACTCGGTTTGGTGCTCGCTCGCCGTTTGAGCGAGGCGATGGGCGCGACGCTGGAGCTCTCGAGCGTCGTCGGCGTCGGCACGCATGTGGTGGTGACGCTGACTGCGGCGGGCGCAGGTCGCTTACTGCCTTGCGAGGCGCCGAAGCTGGGTGACGTGCGAGGGTTCCAGTTCGCCGATTGAGGTGACGCCGAGGAGTTTCATCGTGCGCACGACCTGCCCGCTCAGGATCTCGATGCTGCGGTCTGCCCCGGCGCGCCCGCCCGCCATCAAACCGAAGAGGTATGCGCGGCCGATCAGGGTGAACTTTGCGCCCATGGCGATCGACGCGACAATGTCGGCGCCGGCCATGATGCCGGTGTCTATCGCTACTTCCACGTCGGCGCCTACTTCTCGTACGACTTGTGGGAGGAGATGGAAGGGGATCGGCGCCCGGTCGAGTTGGCGGCCGCCGTGGTTGGACAGGACGATCCCGTCCACGCCAAGATCGACGAGTTTCCTTGCGTCGTCGACCCGTTGCACGCCTTTGACGACGAGCTTGCCCGGCCACATCTGGCGGATAATTTTGAGGTCCTCCACGCTGATAGTCGGGTCCATCGCCGAGTCGAGCAGCTCGCCGACCGTCCCGCCCGTGGAGCGCAGCGATGCGAACTCGAGCTTGGGGGTTGTGAGGAAATCCCACCACCAAGACGGCTTTCGTGCGGTATCGAACAGTGTCGCGGCGGTCAGTTGCGGCGGGATCGAGAAGCCGTTGCGTTTGTCTCGTAGCCTCGCGCCGGCGACGGGTGTGTCCACCGTGAACAACAGCGTGTCGAAGCCGTTGGCCGCTGCGCGTTCCACCAGCTGGTAGGAGATCTCGCGTTTACGCATGACGTACAGCTGGAACCAGTTGCGGCCGGTTGGGTTTGCCGCCTTCACGTCCTCGATCGATGTCGTGCCGAGCGTCGAGAGGCTAAACGGGATCCCCGCTGCCCCCGCCGCGCCGGCGCCGGCACTTTCGCCTTCACTTCGCATGAGGCGGGTGAAGCCGATGGGTGCTACGGCGAAAGGCCACGCGGAGGGGCCCCCGAAGATCTGACACGACGTGTCGACGTGGTCGGGGGCCCCGCGCAGTATCCGGGGATGGAACTCGATGTCACGGAAAGCCTGGCGGGCCAGCTGCAGGGAGATCTCATCCTCAGCTGCTCCGTCGGCGTAGTCGAAGGGGGCTCTCGGCGTCCGGCGTTTCGCAAGCTTCCGCAAGTCCTCGATGGTTAGCGCTGCTTTCAGCTGGCGCCTGGTCGAGTTGAGATCGGGCCTTTTGAAGCTTACGAGGTCCGCAATCTCTGCCGGCCTTGGTAACTGTCGAGCGACCATAGGTTCCTCTCGGTCGGGAAGACTGCCGTCGGGTACGGCGCAAGAATCCCTAACCTACAGCCGGTCGGCCGTCATCACCTTTACCCAGGCTGCGACGAAGTCCGCGACGAATTTCGCAGCCCCGTCGGCCGAAGCGTACACCTCGGAAATGGCCCGAAGCTGCGAGTTCGACCCGAAGACGAGGTCGACAGCCGTGGCGGTCCAGCGCCGTTCCCCCGTAGCGCGTCGGCGCCCTTCGTAGACGTGCTCCTCGTCGGGCGACGACGTCCACTCGGTGCCCATGTCGAGCAGGTTCACGAAGAAGTCGTTGCTCAACGCTCCAGGCCTGTCGGTGAGCACCCCGTGGCGGGTTCCCCCGAAGTTGACTGCCAGGCAGCGCATCCCTCCGACCAGCACGGTCATCTCAGGTGCGCTAAGGCCGAGCAGGTCCGCTCGCTCGACGAGAAGGTGCTCCCCGGGGAGCTTCTCGCCGGCCCTCAGGTAGTTCCGAAAGCCGTCTGCGCGAGGCTCCAGGAAAGCGAACGAGTCCACGTCGGTCATCTCGGCGGTGGCGTCGGTCCTTCCAGGGCTAAAAGGTACCTTGACCTGCTGCCCGGCCGCTGCCGCGGCCTGTTCGATCGCGACGCAGCCCCCGAGGACTATGAGGTCCGCAAGCGAAACACGTACGCCGTCGCGCCGTGATGCGTTGAACCCGCTGCGGATCGACTCCAGGCCACCTAGGGTGTTCGCGAGTTCCGACGGGTCGTTGACTTCCCAGTCCTTCTGCGGTTCGAGCCTGACGCGTGCCCCGTTCGCGCCGCCGCGCATGTCCGTGGCTCGGAATGTCGACGCCGACGCCCA
>JAKAZH010000202.1 GCA_021815935.1 Actinomycetes bacterium | reverse complement strand
GGCGGGCACCCTCGATATCGCCGCATCGCAGAAGGGTGCGAGCTTCGTGGCGTTCTGCGACTCGTTCAACCTTCCGCTTCTCACCCTCGTCGACACACCCGGTTTCATGCCCGGCAAGGACCTCGAGTGGCGGGGGATGATTCGCCACGGCGCCCAGCTCGTCTTCTCTTACGCCGAGGCCACCGTGCCTCGCGTTTGCCTCATCATCCGCAAGGCGTTCGGAGGCGCGTACATCGTGATGGACTCCAAGGGGATGGGCAACGACCTTTGCCTCGCCTGGCCATCGGCGCAGGTTGCGGTGATGGGCGCAGCCGGGGCAGTGCAGATACTGCACAGGCGCGAGGACGTCGAAACCCAGGCACGGCTGGCGGTCGACTACGAGGAAAGCTACCTCAACCCTTATGTCGCGGCCGAACGCGGTTTCGTCGACGGCGTCATCGACCCGGCCGACACACGCAAAGCAGTTGCTGCTGCGTTCGAGCTGCTGTCGACCAAGCGGGAACGCCTAGCGTCGCGCAAGCACGCCAACGGACCCCTCTAGCCGCGCCCCGACGAGCCCGCCCGGGCCGCCCGGGCCGCCTGCGAAACCGCTCACGCCAAGCCGACCTCGCCCAGCACGTCGTCGATCGTACCTACAACCCCGGCATAGAAAGGACCGAACTCGGCGTAAAGGGCGGACGCCTCGTCGAAGCGCATCGCGTAAACCGTCTCTTTGAGGTCGTTGGGGTGGACCCCGAAGAGAGTCACTCCCCACTCGTAGTCGTCGATGCCCGCCGATCCGGTCACCAACTGCAGGACCCGCCCAGCGAAGCGCCTGCCGGAGACTCCATGCTCCATCATCAGCTGTTTGCGGTCCTCGAAATCGAGGCGGTACCAGTTGTCGGCTTCTCCCCGCCGCTTTGACATCGGATAGAAGCAGATAGCGCGCTTGCCTTCGGGAGGCAACGTCGGCTTTAGGCGGCTGCGCAGGTGCTCCTCCGGCATGCCTTTCGCGTACTCGGAGACCTCGGTCAGCGACACGTAGGAATCGGCTATCACCAGCCCGGCCCGTTGGAGTGCCGTCTGGAAACGCCGTAGGACTACCCAGTCGGGGCCGATAGCCAGAAAGCCGATGTCAGCCTTGTGGCCGAGAACCGAGAACGCCACCACCTGGTGGGCGCCCCCGCCGACCGGGCCGCCATCTGCGGCCGGGTCGCCATCTGCGGCCGGGCCGGCCACGGTCTGCTTGACCGCCGAGACCACGGCCGCGGCGTCCGTGGAGGGCCCGACCTTGCAGAACAGGTGCAGGACTCCCCATCCCACCGACGGTTGAAGCGCTTCGCTCATAAGCCCCCAATCTAGGGAAAGCAACCGTCATGCATGACGCGGCCGGTCGGAAAGACGACGATCACCCTGACCGCTCGGCAGGGTCGGCTCCGTCTAGCGAACGCGCTCTGCAATACTCCAAACAGTTTGACAGCCGGGTCCGACGTGGAACTGTGCGCGTAATTGCACAGTTTTCGTGCAATTACACGCACAGAAACCTCCCGGGACCTGCGATGTCGCATTTCCGCTAGTCCGCCGGTCGGTACGGCTCCCCGACAGCCCGCCCTTCACGCCCCGACAGCAATCCAGCAATCCAGCCACAGGGCTCTTTCCGGTTGTGGCTCCCTCCCGTAGACGGTGTATGACCCAGTGACCAACGCATCTTTCTGCGCAACGAAGCCGCCCGCTCGATCCTGACGAGGACTAGGAACCACCACTTTCGAAGCTGTCGAAGCTGTCCGATCAGCTGCTACCCGCGAGAGCGCTGCGCCAGAACCGCTCGGCAGTAAAGGTCGACGCTCGCTTGCGCGCCTCACCGCCGAGCCGCAGGCGCAAGTTCTCGTCCTTCCACATGCGGTCTATAGCGGCAGCGAGAGCCGCCGCGTCGCCGGGAGGAACCACGAGCGCCTCCACGCCGTGCGTTACGTAGTCCCGCGTTCCGCCCACGTCTGACGTGACAATCGCCTTCCCGTGGGCCATGGCATCGAGTGGCACCAGTGGCCCGGATGGAAGGAGCGTGTCCACGAACGGCAAGACGACTACCCTGGCCTTTGCCATAATGTCTCGACCAGTCTCCGGCGATTGCTGGGGCAGTACTTGCACGTTCGGCGGTGACTCCAAGCACGTATCTGCACTGACGATAGCCGGCACAGACAGTTCCCTTAGGGCATCCATAAACGTCGGCCAGTCCCGATGCGCAGACCCAGCCGCATACACATAGCCCTTGTCGCAGCTCGGCGCCGCAGGAACCGGGCTCGGGAAAGGTACAAACCGAGCGCGCTTCGCCCCGAACCTTCGCTTCAACGTATCGAGGTCAGTGCGTCGAATCACGACAAACTCCACTCGGCGAAGGAGGCAAAAACGATCTAGAACAGTCGACTCGGGCATTAGCCAATCGACGGCTACAGTTCGCTTGCGTCGCAAGAGGGCAACAACGAACAGCTCCAACCCGGCGGTCACGAGCACGAGGCTCTCGTAATGGCGCGCCCGCCAGGCCAGCTTGGCCGACCGCACCGCCAACAGAATCCTGCGTCGGTATCCCCCCAGGTTCCAGTCCGACTCCCGGCGCTCAGTGTCCACCCCGCTTGGATCTGGAACTCCGCTGAACCTGGCAATAGATACCAGGGTCCCTGCTGGTCTCGAGTTAGACAACATCAACCATGGCTTTGAAAGAACTCAGGATGCTTGACGCAAAGTGCACCGCCTCTTTTGCACTTTCTACGTCTGAGAGCGCGACGTCTCCCGCCAAGTCGCGCCATCGTACATAAACGATATATGCAGGTTGCCGGTCAACGTTGAAAGTGGACTAGCCAACGCGTAAGTGGTGTCGAAGCTCAGTGACTGGCTCCCACTTGCTTCTAGGACAAGGCTCAGGCTCATGCCCGCCCAGAAATCGGAGGATCCCGCTGGGGATAGCGAACTTACAGGATTTGAAATCATTAAATCGCCAGATATTCCGGTAACTACATAAGATGTACCGGTGAATGGGCTAGTGTTGCGTCGCGGATTTGACTTCGGTGAGTTTGGCGCGTCCTCGTCGTACTTTCTCGATGATCTTGTCGGCTTCGGCGTGCCACATGAACGGCTTGGGGTTGTCGTTCCAGTGCTCGGCCCATAGCTGTAGGGCGGCGATCATGTTGGCCAGGCTGCTGTAGGCGCCTCGGCGTAGCATCCGGTCGGTTAGTTCCTTGAACCAGCGTTCCACGAGATTGAGCCACGAGCTGGATGTCGGAATGAAATGTAGGTGCCAGCGGGCCCGCTTGGGATGGGCCAGCCACTCGGTGACCTCGGGTGCCTTGTGAGCGGAAAGGTTGTCCAAGATCACGTGTATCTCGAGATCGTTGGGGACGTGCAAGTCGATCAGCTTGAAGAACGCCACCACGTCTTTGGCGGTGTGTTTTTTGCGGGTGTCGTAGAGCACCTCGCCGGTGGCGATGTTCAACGCCGCGAACAAGTCGGTGGTGCCGTGACGCTTGTAATCGTGGGTCATGGTGGCCGCCCGACCCCGCTTCATCGGCAGGCTCGGCTGAGTGCGATCCAGGGCCTGGCACTGGGTTTTCTCGTCGAACGCGAAGACCACCGCCCGCTGCGGGGGATTCAGGTACAAGCCGACCACGTCAACCAGCTTCTCCTCGAAACGAGGATCGTCGGAGATCTTGAACCGGTCGACCTTCCACGGTTTGAGCTCATGGTCGCGCCAGATACGAGCCACCGTGTCCTTGCCGACACC
>JAKAZH010000201.1 GCA_021815935.1 Actinomycetes bacterium | reverse complement strand
GGCAGCAGCTATGAGCACGCCTCGTGCGCTGCCGATGAGCGTCACCCTCCCAGACGGCTCGGTCCTGGTCGCCGGCGGCGGCAACGGGGCGACCGTCCTCAACTCGGCCGAGATCTATGACCCGCACACGGGTCGGTGGGCCGATATCGCACCTATGGCAACGCCGCGGGTCGGTGGATCAGCAGTGTTGCTTCCCGACGGGAACGTCCTTGTCGCCGGGGGCACCGACGGCGCTCAGGTGCTGTCGAGCGCCGAGATCTACAACCCGCGAAGCGGAAAGTGGACTCAGACCGGCTCGCTCAGCCATGGACGTGCCTTTGCAAGCACCGCGGTGCTCGCAGACGGGACCGTCCTCGTGGCGGGCGGCGAAGGGGCAGGGCACACCCCGCTCTCCTCCGCTGAGACCTACAACTGGCGCACAGGCGCTTGGTCTCCTACAGGCTCGCTCGGGACTGCCCGGGTCTTCGCTGCGATAGCGCCGTTTAGTGACGGTGGGGCGCTCGTGGCGGGTGGCCAAGGGCCGAACGGAACCCTTGCGAGCGCGGAGCGCTATGACCAGACGGCGCAGCGGTGGGTTCCCGCGGCGGCCATGCCTGGCGCCCGGCTCATGGGTGAGGCGGTACGCCTTCACGACGGACGGGTCCTGGTCGTCGGCGGAGCCTACAACGCGGCGATCTACGACCCGACTACCGGCAAATGGTCGCAGACACCCGGAATGCCCGCCGCGGTCGAGTCCCCCGGCGTCGTCGAGCTGCCCGACGGGAACGTGCTCGTCGCGGGAGGGATCAGCGGGGGATCCTCGGTAGCAGAGACCGAGGTCTTCGATCCCGCCACCGACAGTTGGGCCAACGGTGGGAGCCTCGCTAGCGCTGTGGCTGCACCGGCCCTGGCGGTACTCCCGAACGGCACGGTGCTGCTTGCCGGTGGCGAGCGTGCCGTCTCCGCGGCGGCGATCCCGCCGCCGCCCGGACCGGGGGCGAAGGCAGTGGTCGGGGGTTCGGGAGGTGAGCAGCTGACGTCGCTGTCAGGTTCGGAGCTCTTTACTCCCCTCGACCGCCAAGCGTCGACGCTACCGCCCGTCCTTTATGCAGCGCCCTCCCACTCCGCTTCGTCGCCGGTTGCTTCACCGCCTCTTTCGCCGAAGACCGGCTCCGGCTTGGCAGGGACCGGGGAGATTGGCGCGGCTGCGCTCGTCGTCCTTGCAGCAGTCGGGGGTGTCATCTTGCGCCGCCGCCGCCGGGTGACCTGAGCTGGATTCCTTCGTCGCTACGGGGGAGCTTCCCGTCGACTAGGAAGTCCCAGGCCTCCTCGGCGTAGGTGTCCCACGAGCGGGTGGGAGCGACTCGACTATCGGCAGCCCGAAGCCTTCGTGGAGAGACGAAGACGCTCTGCAGGCGGCGACTTGGTAGGCGGCCCACACGAGCCGGTCCGGGATGGCACTCAACGCCTGAAGCGGCGGCCTTTAGCGCCGGCGCGCTCTACCGCTCGAACGCTCTTCGTGGATACGACGCCGTCCATCTTGCATCTGCCCGAGTGGTCGATGCGCCCGATCTAGTCCTGGCTGCCGCGGGTCGCAGCGGTGCTGCTACGTCGCATGTCGCTGACTTCTACACTGAACCACGATGAGCGACCCGCCCGATCCTGACTCCGAACCAGTCGTCGCGGCGCTCGACGAGGTCAAACAGTACCTCGGCGTACTTCGACGTCAGAATATCGCTCTGGCGGTGAAGTTGGCCCGTGCGGAGAGGCGCATCGAGGAGCTTTCGCTGAAGGTCGAATCGCTCGACGGCCGAGCGGAGCCATGACCGAGTGAGCGGGCCGGTCCAACGAACGGCGTCGCCGGCCGATACGTCGGCGTTGCCGTACGATCGAGTCGACCAGTTCCACCAACGCGTCGACTCGGGCGATGCGATAACCGGGGAGATGCTGGCGCTGCGCTCCGTGTTGCGGGGTATGGGCTACGCATCGGACGTGTACGCCGAGAGTGTCGGCCCCGGCTGCGAAGGGGAGGTGCGACGCCTGTCCGAGTACGCTCCGCTGCGACGCCAACTGCTGCTTTGGCATTTCTCCATCGGGGTCGACTGCTTTGAACGTATCGCAACGGCCCGTCACGACATTGCGGTGGTGTATCACAACATCACGCCGGAGCGGTTTATAACCGAGCCTCTCTCGAACTTCTACCTTCATCTGGGACGTCAGCAGCTGCGCGAGCTTCGCGACGTTTGTGTCGGCGCTATAGCCGACTCCAACTACAACAGGCGTGAACTGCTCGCAGCAGGGTTTCGTCGAGCTGACGTGCTGCCGGTGTGGGCCGACGGGCGGACCTTCAGGCCACCGACGGTCGGCGCATCCAGTGCCGGCGCATCCATGGCCGGCGCTAAGCGCCGCTTGGCTGACTGGCTGTTCGTGGGGAGGATAATCCCGAGCAAAGGCCAAGTGGATCTTGTTAAGGCGTTCGCCTGCTACCAGCGGACATACGATCCGGCATGCCGGCTGGTGCTCGTCGGCAACACCACGTACCACGAGTACGTCGAAGCCGTATACCGTGAAATCGAGGCGCAGGGTGTGACGGGCAGGGTCGAAGTTCTCGGCAAGGTCGCGGAGCGGGAGCTTCTAGAAGTGATGTGGTCGTCGGGAGTGTACGTGTCGTTGAGCGAACACGAGGGCTTCGGCGTGCCCCTCCTAGAGGCAATGGCGGCAGGCCTGGTCGTTGTCGCGGTCGGCTCGGCTGCTGTCGCTGAGACCATGGGAGACGCCGGCATCGTTCTCGAGAGTCGAGATCCGCAAATCGTCGCCGACGCCGTCGCGTCGCTTCGCGTGGAGCCTGGCCTTCTCGAGCGGACACTGTCAGCTCAGGAACGCCGCGTCGGGTTCTTCGAGACTTTCGATAGGGCGGCCGTCCTGGCAGGCGTCATCGAAGGCTGCGCGGGGTTCGACCGTCCGCTGCGAGTGGCGGCAAATGGCCCGGCAAACTGGGTCGAGCAGTTCGGCAAAACGGTCTCAGGGACGGGCATCTACCCGGACGTCGCAGTGGTATGGGACGACAGCGCTGGTGGTGGCGAGAGCGCTGCCGGCGGCGGGGGTGACCGGGCCTGCGATCAGACGGCGGGGATAGTCCTCGCCTGCCGGTCCGGTCCAATCGGAGACCGTCTCATCGGCCGAGACGGGGAGGAGGTCAACGTTGCTGAGCACGGCGGGTGGGGGAGCATCCTGGAAGAAGTGATCCGCAAGGCGTACGTTCCGCAGGTGGCGCTGGTGGCGTTGCGCCCGATCGGAGATGGGTGTCACACTTACCTCTCGTGGCTGCGTGGCTGCATGGCTGGTCAGGCGGACATGTCCACCGAGTTCGGACTTGTCGGCGAGAGCGACCTGGCTGACGAACTCGCAATGTCGGTAGTCGACGTGGTCCATGTCGTCGCAGACCTCACAGGGCCGGATCCTGGCGTGCTCGAACGTCTGCGCGGGATCGTCGAAGCGAGCTCGGCCTCGATGGGGATCGTCGCAACCGTATTCGGACTGCCGACGCCTGGGAGATGGGACGGTCAGCTCAGGGAAGCGTTAGCCGGCTTCGACTTCCTCGTGGCGGAGCAGTTCGATACCCGGCCGAGCGAACTGGGCGCTATTTACAGAGACGCCGCCGACTCGGGCAGGCGACGTCGTGGCCTGCCCGCAGCTGCTCGGCGATACGCGAGAGCGAGCGCCTCGGCGGCGCCCTCCTCGGAGTAGTGGGCGAAGCCCCGGGCCGTCTCCTCCCG
>JAKAZH010000011.1 GCA_021815935.1 Actinomycetes bacterium | reverse complement strand
TCCCGAACATCCACTCGGAGCTCGTAGCCTGCTACACGAACATGGTGCCGACCAGTTCGCTTCGCGGGGCGGGCCGCCCGCAGGCTGTCGCTGTCACCGAGCGCATCATCGACCGTATGGCGGAGCATCTCGGTCTCGAAGCCGACGAGGTTCGCCGTCGGAACTTGATCGGGCCGGGCGAGTTCCCCTACGCCGTCGGCCTGAAATTCCGGGACGGGTCGCCGCTGACCTACGACAGCGGCGACTACCCGGCGCTACTAGACGGGGTGCTCGAGCGTATCGACGTGGCCGCATTTCGTGAAGTGCAGGTAGCCGCCAGGCGCGAGGGTCGCTTCCCGGGCCTTGGAATCGCCATGTTCGTGGAAGGGTCGGGGCTCGGCCCGTACGAGGGTGCGCGGGTCCGCCTCACCAACCGCGGCAGGATCCTCGTGACGCTCGCCGCTTCCCCGCAGGGCCAAGGCTACGAGACGGTCTACGCGCAGCTCGCCGCGGACAGCCTCGGAGTCGACATCGACTCCGTCGACGTACGCCACGGCGACACGTCGACGATGCCGTTCGGCCAGGGGACTTTCGCCTCTCGGGTCACGGCGACGGCCGGCCCGGCGCTCTACCAGGCGTGCGCGGATCTGCGTCGGCATCTGATCCAAGCGGGCGCCGTCCTGCTAGGCGTCGACGCCACCGACGTCGATCTCGCCGGCGGGGAGGTGTCGGTCACCTGGTCGCCGGATCGACGCATCGATCTGGCGGAGATCGCCCGCAACGTCAACGTCGGCCGGCACGGCATGTCCGTCGACCCGTCGCTGCCGGTCGCGTTGGAGGTGACCTCCTATTTCAAGCCACCCCGGGCCACGTACTCGAGCGGGATCTGCGCGGTGATCGTGGAGGTCGACGTCGAGACCGGCCTCATCGAGTTGCGGCGCAGCATCCTCGGCCACGACTGCGGGGTCGTGCTCAATCCGATGATCGTCGACGGCCAGATGTACGGGGCGTTCGCCCACGGCGTCGGGAACGCCATATACGAGGAGGCGGCATACGGCGACGACGGCCAGCCGCTGTCGACGAGCTACCTCGACTACGCCCTGCCGACCGCGATGGAGGTTCCACGGCCCGAGCTGTTCCACGTCGTGTCGCCCAGCCCGCTCAACCCTCTCGGGGTGAAAGGTGCCGGGGAGGGCGGGCTGATCCCGGTCCCTGGGGCGGTAGCCAACGCAGTCGAGGACGCCCTCCGACCGTTCGCCGCCCGGATCACACAGCTTCCTCTCACCCCGGCCCGCGTCGTAGCATCTTTAGGTGGCGGTTCGCGACGTGTCATCCGATAACCGCCCACGACCAACGGCAGTCCGGCGCCGGCCGTGGGTCGTGGGCATCTCTGGGGCCAGCGGGACCGGGTACGCGTCGGCGGTCATCCGTGGACTGTTGGACGCGGGCGAGGACGTCGACCTCGTCGTCAGCCGGGCAGCCCGCCTGACACTTCGCGACGAGACCGGGATAGCTTTCCGGCCGTCACAGTGGCGAGACGACCTCGGAGCGTGGCTCGGACGCGACCTCGGCGGCGTGTGCATGTGGGCCATAGACGACATGGCGGCCGGGCCTAGCAGCGGCTCCTACCGCACCCGGGGCATGATCGTGGTCCCCGCTTCCACTGCGTCCGTAGCCGGGATCGCTCTCGGCGTCTCGAAGGACCTTCTGCAGCGAGCCGCCGACGTCACGTTGAAGGAGAGGCGTCCTCTCGTCCTGGTGGTCCGCGAGACACCGCTGCGCAGGTCGACGCTGCTGCAACTGGCGGAGCTCGCAGGTGAGGGAGCCGTCGTCCTGCCGGCGAGCCCCGGCTTCTACGCCGGCGCCGAAACAGCCCAGGACTTGATCGACTTCGTCGCCGGCAAGGTGCTCGACGTCGTCGGCGTGGACCACGACCTGTTCCGCCGATGGGACGGGACGATCGCCCACAGCTTCCCCGCACCGTGACCGATCACCCGCGCCGGTCCTGTCTGGCTCTCGTCAACGGTGTCGTCTACCCTGCCCCGGATCGCCCCGCATCCCAAGCGATCCTCGTGTCGGACTGCTGCGTCGAAGCGATCGGTGCTACCGAGCGGATCGCCAGGATCGCCCCGCCCGGGACAGCTCAAGTCGATCTCGGCGGCCGGGCCGTCCTGGCCGCGATCACCGACAGCCACACCCACTACCATCGCGCCGCGCAACTCGAAGCTCATTTCCTCGACTTCACGGCGCTTGCCCCAAAGTCCGTCGGTGACGTGACGCGTCTGGTCGGCGACCGGCGCGCCCGCCAGCCGGATGAGGCCTGGATCCAAGGTGACAACCTGTCGGCCGCCGCCCTCAAGGAACGTCGGCTTCCAAGCCGCCTCGAGCTCGACGCTGTGTGCGCCGACCGCCCGGTCATATTGAGGACAGTCGGCAAGCACGCCATCGCAGCAAACACCGCCGCGCTCGCTGCTGCGTCGATCACAGCTGACACAGCGGACCCGCGCGGCGGGCGGATCGAGCGTGACGCCTCCGGGGCGCCGAGCGGGGTACTCCACGAGACTGCGAAACTTCGACTCGACGCGACCCGCGCAGATACGGTCGTCCCGCCGATCGATGAGCGTAGGCGACTCGACGCTCTCGAGGCCGGCATCGGTCGTCTCAGCCGGGCGGGGATCGCGGAGATCCACGAGATCGTGCAGAGCCCCGACGAGATGGCCGACTACGAGCGCCTGCGCGAGCAAGGACGGCTCAACGCCCGGGTCGTGTTCTACGTCAGGGTCGTCGAAGGGCAGGCGACCCTAGCGGACCTCACACGGATCGGCCTGAGAAGCGGGTTCGGCGACGACTGGCTTCGCCTCGGCGGCGTGAAAGTCAGCATCGACGGGTCCTGCACCTTGCACAATGCGGCGGTCTATGGCGGCTACCTCGACGACCCGGGCAACGACGGCTTGGTTCGGGTCGAGCCCGGCGACCTCGACGAGCTCGTAGCGAAAGCGACGCTCGGCGGCCTGCAGGTAGCCGTGCACGCAATCGGGCAACGCGCTGTCGACATGGCCCTCGACTCATTCCAGGCGTCGGCGGCGGTCGCGACATCCCGGGACTTGCGCCACCGCCTCGAGCACGCCTACCTGGCCCCCATACCCGGCCAGCTCGAACGTATCCGCGACCTGCGGCTCGTCGTGTCGACTCAGCCCGCCTTCTTGTACGCAAACGGCGACACGTGGCCGGCGATGTTCGGAACTGCCGACACCGACCGGATGGTTCCCATGGCTTCCCTGCTCGAAGCCGGGATACCGGTGCAGATCAACACGGACTTCCCCAACGCCGCCCTCGATCCGATCGCCAACCTGCGAGCTGCGGTCGAACGCAGGACCGCTTCGGGGGCCGTCGTCGGGGCGTCAGAGGCTATCAGCGTCGCTCAGGCGTGGGCTCTCGCGACAGTGGGATCAGCATTCGGGGCCTTCGAGGAGAACCGGCGAGGGCGTCTCGACCCGGGCTTTCTCGCCGACTTCGTCGTCGTCAACGAAGACCCGATCGCCTCGGGGTCCCTCGATGGGATACAAGTCGAAGCCACGATCGTAGGAGGAGAGGTCATGTGGGCGTCGGCCGGAGGATGCATCTGAAACCTAGGTGGGACATCGCCGATTCGACCTGCTGGCCCTGACGGGCCGCTGGCCGGTAACGCTGACAGTAGTTCGGTGCGCACAGGTAGGAGCCACCTTTGACGACCCTCCGGGGGATATGCGCCCCGCCCGGCTCGTCGGCGTCGTAGCTTTGGGAAGGGTCGTCGCTGCGAGGGTTGACCTCTGCGCAGCAGGGACTGAGCGTGACAGCATCGTGGCGTGCCCGGTAGAAATCGGAAGTCCACTCCCACACGTTGCCGATCATGTCGAAAAGCCCGTATCCGTTAGGCGGGTACGCCCCGACCGGGCTCGTGCCGCGTTCGTTCGCAGGCTTCCGGTCGACCAGCGGGAACTCCCCCCTCCACGTGTTCGCCATCACCCGGCCGTCCAGCTGGAGCTCCTCGCCCCATGCGTACGTGGCGCCGTCGAGTCCCCCTCTCGCAGCACACTCCCATTCCGCCTCGCTTGGGATCTCCTTGCCCGCCCAAGCCGAGTAGGCCACCACGTCGTCCCAGGCCACATGGGTGACAGGGTGCCGTGCTCGGTCGCGTATATCGGTGATGCGGCCTTCCGGGTGCGCCCAGTCGGCGCCGGGAACGTAAGTCCACCAGTGGACGAACCTTCTCAGATCTACAGGACCGCCTTTCGGCGGTCTGAACACCATCGACCCCGGCCGGAGAAGCACCGGGTCGAGCTGGGGGTACTCGCCCGGGTCGATCTCCCGCTCTGCCACGGTGACGTACCCGGTCGCGTCCACGAAGCGCGCGAACTCCCCCACCGTCACCGGCGAGATATCGATCCAGAACCCGTCGACGCTCACCAGACGTTCCGGGCCCTCCTCCGGGTACTGCGCGTTGTCGGACCCCATGCGGAACCTGCCGCCGGGGATCCACGCCATGCCGAGATGGTCCCCGCCCTTTCCGGTCTCGGGGTCCGGGCGCATAAACGCCTCCAGCGTATCGGCGTATAGGCGAAGTCCGCTAGAGGCTCGCTCCTCGGCGTACAAGCACGAGGCGCCGGCCAAGCAGCACTGTGGCATCCTAAAGCCAATCGCCGGTACATCTTTCACCGCCCCCGCTCCGCTGTTGCAGCCATTTGCTTCCGACAGACGTCGAAGATTTCGTCGAAGCGCTCGATCTCATTTTCCGCTATGCCGTTGCTGGCCGCCACTCGTCGCCACTCCCGGGTGGCGGTAATGACGTCGAGGAGGACTTGGCGGGCTCGCTCGGACGACACACCGAAGGCTGCGGCGCATAACATCAGGCCGTCAAGTTCATCGCCGGCACCTGACGCTCCGCATATAGAGGTTACACGCTGTTCGTGGACGTCGGGATTCGGGTTGATATCGAATGCCGGTGACAGTTTCCACCCTCGCCCGGAGCGCAGGAGCCCATGGTTGCGGAGGTGATCATCTGTGTTGTGAACCGCGACGGAGAACGCTATCCGACGCCAGAGCTGTTCCAGGTCGGCGGTGGTGTCAACAGCGAACTCGGTAAACGTCTCAGCGATGTCGACGTAGTCGCACGGCTCGCGGTCTTTTCGCTGCATCATCGACAACGCGCTCATGTAGCCGATCCGCAAGGCGCCTGATCTATCGAAGCGTTCCAGAAGAAGCACATGACGACCGTTTACCTTGACGAGCCGACGTCTCGGGACTACGACACCTGAAAGCGCGGCGAGGTCCAAAACAGTCTTTTCCCATGCCATCACGTCCCACTCGTCGCTCGGTACCGGGAACTTTGCGATGTACAGGACTCCGCGGTCGTTGACAGAAGCCTTGGCGCGGGCACCGCCAAGCGTACCCGTGCCCGCATCGAGGAGAATCTTGAACGCCGACAGATCTCTCTAATACGCTTCGTTATCAGCTGTCTGCCCCACCGATCCGGCGAAGTGTCGCCAAACGTTCCCGGCATTCCCTCGGTGACATGCTGACCTTGGGTGAGTGGCATTGCCGGGTCTATGGAGTAGCCTAAAGGACTAGCCATATAGGTCGGCTCATACCTGAAGACCGTTGACAGGTGACGGCCTCGATGATTGAAAAAGACTGTTCCAGCGTGCACGGCGACGCCCCCGATCTCGACGTGCACCTCGAAAGTCGCCGGCATTAGCTAGGACGTCGGACGCGGATCGGCAGCTGCTCGTCGGCCCTCGCCCGACCGAGGTCGGTCTCGTAGGGATCGAAAGCTTCGACCAGCGTGTCAAGTTGGCCTAACGCTCGCAGGACGTCAAGAAATGTGTGGAGCGAGACGGTCGCCTCGCCAGATTCGAGGCGGCGCAGCGTCGAACGGGAGATCCCCGCTCGCTCTGCGAGCTGGTCTGCGGTCAAACCGAGAAGGCGCCTCCACGCCCCGATGTGGGAGCCGAGCTGCGCTCCCGCGATCTTTGTCTTGGCTGTGGGAGGCCGCTTCATTTCGCTCGACGACTTTCTGGTTCGATTCTAGGACACTATAGCGTCTAGTGCCCCAGAATCGAGTCATTAACTCGGCTAACATCAGCGTTCGGGGCGCCGGCCGAAAGCCGTCGATCTCGTACCGTCGTCGGGGTGGACGATCATGAGGAGCTCCCGTCGCTGGCTATCGTGCTCGCGCAGGTCCCGGCAGTGCGGGAGACGATCAACATGCGCGCCGAGAGTCTCGACGGCAAGGCTGACGTCGTTCTGGGCTTCGCTGGCGTGCTTGTGGGACTTGGCTCCACGACAAAGGCGGCTGCCTCGGGCGAAGTCATCTTCCAGATAGGACTCGCGGTTGCGGTCGTTGCGGCTCCTTAGCTGGTCGGCCCCTGAGCAGGTTCTATCGGCTGGCAGCACATTGCCGCCCGGCGGCCGCAGGGCGACGCCGTCGTCCAATTGACACGGAATGACGTCGCGAGTTCCTTGACGTCGACGCCCTGGCGGTGGGCGGAGACCAGATCGGCCACCTCGCTGGATGCAAGGCGTCGTGCCCCGGGAGAGACGCGACGCTTACGCCGACGCCATTGCGACCACTGGCGCGTTGAGAGGCATACCGCCCGTCGAGCCCCGGAACGGCGCGCCGAAGTCGAAGATACCGCCGTCGGCGGCCACGAACCGGTATCCGGATGCCCCGTCGGCGCTCATGCCCACGATGGGCCGGTTGAGTGTCAAGTTGCCGGCGGAGCCGAGGAACGGTGCGTCGAAGGAGAAGATACCGCCGTCGGCAGCCGCCAGCCAGTAACCGCCCGTCGCTGGGTCGACTGCCATGCCAACGACCGGCTGGTTGAGCCGCACGTTGCCCATAGACCCCTGGTATTGGGCGTCGCCGAAGGTGAAGATCCCCCCGTCTGCCGCTACCAGGTAGTAGCCGGCACCGTCGGGAGTGGCGGCCATGCCGACGATGGGAGCGTTGAGGTGCATGCCCCCAGTCGAACCGTAGAAGCCGGCGTTTCCGAAGGTGAAGATCCCCCCGTCGGAGGCGACCAGCCAGTAGCCGCCCCCATTAGGAGTGGCGGCCATGCCGACGATGGGAGCGTTGAGGTGCATGCCTCCAGTCGAACCGTAGAAGCCGGCGTTTCCGAAGGTGAAGATCCCCCCGTCGGAGGCGACCAGCCAGTAGCCGCCCGCATTAGGAGTGGCGGCGATGCCCACCACCGGCCGGTTCAGCGCGAGGCTTGCCGCCGACCCGCAGTAAGGCAGGTTGCCGAACGTGAACACGCCCCCATCGGAAGCGGCCATGTAATACCCGTGCGGGCCGCCTGCGGGGGCGCTGCAGGATGACGGCGCTGCGCTTGGCCGCACCGAGTACGCGATCGACGTGGTGACTGCGTCGCCGTCATACGAGGTAGCTGTCACGCTGTAGGTGTGTTGGCCGGGTGTCGAGGTGTCCAGGCTGCCCGTGCCGCCTGCCGAGGTGGTCGTTCCGACCGAATCCACACAAGATACAAGCCCAGGTCCGTATGGTCCCTCTGCGCAAAAAAAGCTCGTCGGTACCACCTGACCCTGCGCGTAACTACCGCCGGTGGCCGGCGAGGAGATCGTCGCGTTCGGCGCAGGCACTACCCGGTACGTGACGCTGTTCACGCCGGTCTGCCCGTCGCTCGAGGTCGCGGTCACCGTGTAGGTCTGCAGGCCGAGCGTTGAGGTATTCAAGCGCCCTGCCCCGCCGCCTACCGTGATCACGCCGCTTGAGTCGTCACAGGAGGACAGCCCTGGCCCCCCGGCGCCCTCCGAGCAGGTAAAACTCGTCGCGACGGACTGGCCGAGCGCGAACGCGGCCCCGGAGGCAGGCAGGGCGATCGACACCGTCGGCGCCGACACCGGCGCGAAGCTGACCAGCGGGGTCCCCGTCGTGTCCGGAGCGAACGTCGTCCCGGACGGACCGAAGCTTGATCCCCCGCCGCCGCCGCCAGCTCCGGCGTTGGAGTTTACTGTGCCCGGACCGCCGCCCCCACCGCCGCCGAGCCAGCCGCCCCCACCGGCTCCACCCCTGATCGCCGGTCCGCCCTGCGCAGCCTGGCCGCCACTGCCGTTGTCGAAGTTGCCGCAGCCACAGTCCACGCTCTCGGGGCCGCCGGCGCCGGCAGCGGTCTGCGTCCCCCCGCCGCCGCCCTGGCCTCCCGCCCCGGTCCCGGTCCCGGTCAGGCCGGGAGCGCCGTAAGACGAATTTGCGCCCCCAGCAGACCCCGAGCCTCCGGCACCGCCCTGACCGTATCCGTCACCGCCGCCCCCGCCGCCGCCGGCCGCCAACACCCGGGTGTCGAGCGTCGTCGATCCAGTGGCGCCGGGGCAGGCGCCCCCGCACGACACCGTTCGGATGTCAGAAGCGCCGCCGCCGCTGCCCCCACTTGGTTCGTCCGCCGCCCCAGCGGTGCCGCCCCCGTTGAACCCTCCAGCGGTCGACGTGCACGTCAGGGTCAAGCAAGGGTTACCCTGCTGGCCGGCCCCTCCCACCTCCACGTAGAGCGTCTCGCCGGCAAGGACCGGGATCCGTCCGGTCACCCTGGCACCGTCGCCGGCGATCCCTCCGATGCCGCCGCTTATGTCCACTCCGGCCCCGCCTGGCGCGCCGACCGCTGTTACGGTCAGCTGACTGATCCCGGCCGGAACCTGGTAGCACTGCTCGGTTCCGGTGTAGATGAAGCTGTAGGTCCCCGTCTGGCATGTGGGACCGGCGTACGCGGGCGTCGCCGAGGTCGGCACGATCACCGCCAGCACGCCGCAAACCAACGCCGCGGTCGCAATAATCCGCCACACGGTCGCAACCCAGCAGCGTCCGATTCGCTTAAACATGGGCCACCCTCCTAATCGAATTCCATTGCCAGCCTGGTTCATTACCGCAGCATCGCCTTGCTGTGCACCTTAGATGCGACCCGGTCACGCCAGCACGTCGCCGGTTTCCGGGAGTGTCGGCACTGAGAAAACCGTGGTGTCTGACCCTGACGGATCTGTGGTCGATTCGAGCGCCACTTAACCTGCGCGAGCAACCAAGATAAGCGCGCAAGTACCAGCTCACAGCCAACTACGAAGGCCTCATGGGACGGACCAGGGTCCGCCGACCGGTCTTTCGAGCTCTCGGGCGTCGGCGTCACGGGATGAGCACCTCGCTCACAAGGTCGACCTCGCAACGCGTGGCGAGGTAGGAAGGCAGCAGCGAAAGGGCCGCCTCGGGGCTGTCGGCTTCGACGGTCCACCAGATCCGGTGGTCGCCCTTCGCACACGACGATAGCGTTGTGTGGTGGCGCAGGGGGCTCGCAAACCCGTTCCACGCCGCGTACGCGAAGCGGCACTCGTCAGCGTGGTGTTGATGGGCGAGCTGGTAGGTGGGCACCAAAGTCTCAGTCTGGCAGGGCGCTGATGGCTTTCCTATCGAGGAAATCCCTTAAAGTTCGGAGAGCTTCTCCGGGCCTCTGGCACTCGTCGGGAATGTGGACGTCCTGGTCAGAGCCCGTGCCACGGCTCCACGTCCGGTTACGTCGAGCTTCGCAAGGATTCGGCTCAGATGGCTCTCGACGGTCTTCTCGCTTATCGACAGGCGGTTCGCAATCTGGCGATTGGTCCGCCCGTCAGCCACGAGTTCTGCAATCTCGAGTTCGCGCCGACTGAGAGTGAACGGGCCTCGTGCCGCGCTGTGGTTTCGGGCCGATCCGGTGCCGACCCGCCGCAGGCGTCGAAGGAGAAGATGGGCGCCTTGCGCCGCACCTGTCGCACCGTACGAAGCGAGGGCCTCGCCCGCAGCTACGCATTCTGCGATCGCCTCACCGCTGCGACCACCGACGGCCAGGATCTCGGCTGCTAGAGCCCGGGTGCGGGCCGCTTCGATGACTGCACCTGACTCCTCGAAACCCAATGCGGCGCACCGGGCCGCATGGAGGGCGCCGATGGGATCGCTCGACGACAGGACTCGGGCCCGGGCCCTTAGCGCGAACCCGACGGATGAGGGCAAGTTTGAGGCGATGGCAAGCCTGTGTGCCTGGTCGGCAAGATCGCTGGCCGCCACGGTCCTGTCGTGGGAGAGTTCAGCTCGACAGCGGGCCTCCAACAGACGACACTCTAAGCCGTCGCGGACGGCTTCGCAGTTGGCGGGGATCTCGAGGAGGAACCGCTCCACGTCGCCTCCCTCGAGGTGGGCGAGCGCTAAAAGGCACCGCAGGTTCTCTTCGTGGTAGCTGTCTCCGCACGCCCCGAGATCGAGTGCCTCAGTGCACACGGCTACTGCTAACGCCGTTTCTCCTGTCGCGGTCAACACAGCTGCCTCCGCGGTGAGAGCAAGCAGTACCAGCAGACCGACCTCGGACACCTTGGCCATCTCGACTGCTGCCGACGCGAGAACCTCGGCCTTAGCGAGGTCGCCTGTCCAGACGAGGACTTTGGCTTGTTCGATCAGGGTGGGAATCAGCCACTGTGAGCCGCCACCGGCTTCGGCGAGGGCGACCGCCCGGTCGAGGTGCGCTTGCGCCATGTCGTATCGCTCGAAGAGCCGCTCCGCCCAGCCGAGGTAGTAGAGCGCGTCGAGCCGTGCAGCGACCTCGTCGTCATCAAGACTGTCTAATATCGCAGCCGCCTCATTTGCGTGGCACCTGGCGGCGGCGCTGCCCTCAGCGGTCTCGGCGCTGACATGGACGAAAGCCAACAGTGCTCGCGCTGTTCCTTCGAGCAGTCGGTCGCAACCCGCCGCGGCCCGCGCCGCCCGGTCGGCGAACGCTGCTGCCTCCTCGAAGTCGAGCGTGTAGAGATTCGACACGGCAAGCTCGATACTGAGGACCGCTTCGGCGGCGACGTCGGTGCCGCCGACATGCTCGAGGGCCCCCAGCATCCGGCCCCGGGCCTCGACGAAGCGGCCGAGGCCGTGCTCGACTCCGGCTGATCGAGCGACCATCGACACGTACCCCGGATCATCTGGATGCACCAGCTCGAAGATCTCAGCGAACGCATCATGGGCGGCATGCAGGTCACCGAGCACACAGGAGATCCGCGCACGGGCGGTTAGCAGTTGGAGCCGGGTCCCGAGTGAATCGGGCCGGCGCGGCACGATGGCATGGGCCGCGTCGAGCCACAGGCGGGCGCTGGCCGGGGCCCGCGAGGCGGCCTCGGTTGCGGCGTCGACCAGGAGCTGCGCGGCTGCGAGGTCGCCTGGGACCGCCGAGATCGCTATGTGGTGGGCGATCGAGGCGATCGGGGCGTCCCGCTCGGCAAGCACGCTTGCTGCGCGCGAGTGCGCGCCGAGGCGCCAACCCAGACCGGCCGATTCGTATACGGCGTGGCGCACGATCGGATGGCGAAACGCGAAGCGCCTCGGACTCTGCGCCGAGCGGATGATACCTCGAGTCACCAGTTCCTGGAGGGCACCGTCCACGTCCGAGGTGCCCAGCGCGGCATAGCGCGCCGCCATCTCCGCCTCGAAGGGCTCGCCGGCTACCGCCGCTCCCTGCGCCAGGAGCTGTGCAGCTTTGGACAGTGAGCCGATCTCGTGGCCAACCGCCGCGGCGACCGCACCGGGGATGTCCAGGTCGTCGGGATGGTATGTGTCTGACCTGTGCCCGGACCGCCTGTGCTGCGTGAAGTAAGACGCCAACGCTTGAGCGTAGAACGGATTACCTCCGCTCGCCTCGAACACGGAGCGAAGCTTCGGCCGATCGGCCTCCGCCAACAGTTCCCCGACCGCCTCCTCGGCAAGGCCGGCGAGTACGACCGCAGCCCCCGGTAGGTCGCATGCCACCATCGAAAGTGTGTCGGAAAGACCTGGTGCCTCTCCCGGTCGCCAGCTCAACACCATGAGTACCGGCGCGTCGAGGGGATGGGCCAGGAGGAACGATACGAATCCGAGCGAAGCGCTGTCCGCCCAGTGCAGGTCGTCGAAGACCAGCACCAACGGACCCGGATCGGCCAGCCGGGCCACCAAGAGCCGAAGGGCGCGGTAGGTGGGGTAACGCTGATCCTCGGCCACCTGGTGCCTAGGACGTCTGACGATATCGAGCGCCGGGAACAGCCTGCGCAGTTCACCGCCCTGGCGGCCACACAGACGCGCCAGGCGATCCTCCTCCAGCGACCCGAGGTGGTCGTCGAAGGCGTCGATGACCAAACCGAAAGGAAGGTCGGACTCGAGTTCCGCCCCGCAGCCACCGAGCACTACTGCGTTGCGCTCGGCTGCGATCCCGCAGAGTTCTCCGACGAGTCGGGTCTTGCCGATTCCGGGTTCACCGGTCACCCGAACCCACGCCGACCCGCCCGATGAGAGCCCGTCGAACGCCGCCACGAGTCGGGTCAACTCGTCTGTCCGCCCGACCAGCCCGTTCATCTCAAGTCCAAGACCGTCGGCATTCGCTCCATTCCAGGTATGCTACGCCGGCTGGCCGTCCCGAGGTCTTCCCGCCGCGACTAACAAGACGTTGGAGAAGCTCCTTGGAGACCGGGCCGGCAACTACGGCATCCGGGTCAACGACCAGTGGCGCATCTGCTTCCGCTGGACTCGCGCAGGAGCACGAGACGTGGAGATCACTGACTACCACTGAGCGAAAGGAGCTACCCCCGTGGTCGATACCCTTTACCCCCCTATCCATCCTGGCGAGATCCTCAAAGACGAGTACCTGGCCCCGCTCGGGCTCACACAACACCATGTCGGCAGACCACACCTGAGCGCTCCTCGGAGAAGTGCCCTGATCGTAACGGTTGGCACTGGTTCTCGACGGCACTGCAATGCGCTACGCGGAGTATCGGCTCATGATGGCCCGCATCCGGATACCGGGTCGTTGACTCCATGGCATAAGGCGAGCTGATGCCGTTCTGACACTTTGTGGCGTTTGCACTCGTAGCGTTGATAGCAGCAGTAGGGATGATCGGGGAGCTTCCAGCGTCAGCAGCGTCCGCCGCAAGCGGGTCAGAGCAGCCGGGGAAGGACAGGCTTTCGGAGCCGCCACATGTTACGGATCAACTGGTGGCCACCTGCCCGGATCGGAGTTGGGAATCGTGCTTGACCCCGCTGACGGCTACTGGATCGCCCACGGAAACCTGCCCGCCATCCCCCCCCCCGACGCTGCGGAATCGGCGCGCGTCGTGGCTTGCCACCCGTGTCGGTGCGACCACAGTCGCTGCCAGCGAGGCATGGGGCGTCTCGGCTGTGGAGTAACAGCACAGGCTATCGTCGCACTCAAACATGACTGGCTAGCATTGACCGCCGAGTGGCGAACTACCGCGTCGGTATCGTTTCAGGCCATCGTTTTCAGTTACCAACCGGCACTTCGCCACCGCCCGATCGACACGCCAAATGCTGCTCTCGAACGTCCAATCCCGGACGCCCTTGAACGCCTGCGATCCAAACACTGACTCCGAGCCGCTGCTCAGGCTCTGCACACGTCAATCGAGTCCCGACAGCGATCGACGGTTTACTCGTCGTCGAGCTACGACCTCGGAGGTTTCAACGACGCAACCCTGAACTCTGTGCTTGCGCAAGCAGACACTGTCACCGGCTCGGCACGCGCAGCGGTGCTCGCAAATGCCTGCAAGTTGCAGCTCCAAGACGCACCGGTGGGACCGATCGTCAGCGTCGACGGCATCGGCGCTGCGAGCAGCAACTTCTCGCAGCTGTCTTCGATAGGTGGAATCCCGTTCCTCTTCAACATGAGCTACAAGTAGGCCGACGCGATCCCCGCCTGGCGCTGATAGCGTGCAAAAAAGGCAAACGGGCTTCCCAAGCAAACGGCCCAGGTATCACTCTGACGCTACTGGGAAGTCTCTCAGCGTGGCGGCAACGCCACCCCGCCGAGGAGGCGGGTTAGCTCAGGCCAGGCATCAGGGTCGTGTCCCGGCACCATGGTAAAGCTGCGTGACAACGCCAATTCCTTGAAGCGCCGGATGGATGCGATCGCAGTCTGCGGGGTGGCGTCCACCAGACCCCCGGGGGAGAGCTCGTCGACGAGATTGACGGTGAGATCGGCGGCGTCGAACGCGAACGCGTATCCCCCGCCGCCGACATCGCTGTCCAGTTCGACCAGGAAACTCTGGTGACCAAGCGTGTGACCCGGTGTTGATACTGCGGTGATGCCCGCCACCAAAGTGGTGTCGCCGTCAAGCGTTCGCCAACGCAGGGTAGGATCGTCAAAGTCGATCCGCCAGATCCCGTTGCGCTCGGCGACCGGGTGCGGAGCGTCGAGCCCGTAGTCCAGCTCACGCTGCTGGACCGCTACAGTCGTCGATCTGCCGGCGAAGTGCTTCAAGCCGCCGGCGTGATCGAAGTGGAGATGGCTGACCGCCACCAGGACAATGTCGTCGAAGGCCACCCCAGCAGCGCGGCAGGCCTGCTCCAGCGGATCACCGGTGCCGGGCAGGGTCGGGACGGGACCCCGACCGTGGAAGCGCGCCGCCAGAACCGGATCCCAGATCAGCGCAGTGTTGTACCCGGTGTCGAGCAAAACCCAGCCGGCAGGCGTTTCGATCAGGACTCCCGGGACCGGCTCGCACAGCACCAAACCTGAGGTGTCACCGAAGACTGACACCGAGCGAGGAACGAGCTCCCACCCGAGCGTCAGCGGCACGATCCTCGTGGGAAGGCCGTCGGTCCCACCGACGCTGGTTACCTCCGCCGGCTCGGAGCTGACGGGCGGATCGCCTCCGCCGTAGCGGGGCGATGGCGATGGCGATGGCGATGGCGACGACACCTATCCGCCACTTCTTGGAAGCCGCCCGTTGCGCACCAAAGTTCCGAGCACGTCGCAGATTACCCTCACTCCCATCAAGGAGGTGATGTCCGCGGAGTCATAGGGGGGCGAGCATTCTACGATCTCCATTCCGGCCAGCCCCGGCTCAGAGATCCGCCGTACCAACTCCAGCACTTCCCTTGGCAGGAACCCCCCCGGCTCTGGCCAGCCCGTGCCTGGGACGAAGGCCACGTCGAGACAGTCGACGTCGAACGACAGCCACACAGCGTCCGCCCCATCCCATGCCACCTCCAGTGCCAGCTCGGCTGCAGCTTGGATGCCCATCTCGACGCAGTCGTTCACGGTCAGAATAGTCGTCTCCCGCTCTCTGGACACCTTCACGCCAGGCCGTGGCGCCTGCCATCCCCCGATGCCCAGCTGGACCAGGTTCTTGGCCGGAACGTTGGGAAGATCCGTGGCGTGATACCACGGGGTGGTGTGCATGCGCTCGTCCAGGTCCGTTTCTTGGGTGTCGACGTGGCGGTCGAAGTGGATGATTCCCAGGTTGCCCGCGAGGTTCTCTGCGACACCACGGACGGTCGGGTACCCGATGGAGTGGTCTCCCCCCAAGATGACCGGAAACGCCCCGGACGCGAACACGTGAGAGACCCCTTTTGCTATCTGGTCGAAGCTCTTCTCCAGATTCCCGGGAATGGTGAAGATATCGCCGATGTCCGCGATGGTGATCGACTCCCGTAGATCCACTCCGAGCTCGAAGCTGTACGAGCCGTAAAGTGCCGAGATGCGTCGCATGCCCTGAGGACCGAACCGCGTCCCGGACCGATAGGTCGTCCCGGCATCGTGAGGCGCACCCAAGACGGCGACGTCGTAGCGCCCGCACTCTCTGACATCTTCGACATATGGGGCCTTGAGAAAGGTGTTGATCCCCGCGAAGTGGGGTAACTCGCCCCGAGAGAAGGTGGGAATGGTGCGGTCGACGATAGAGTCGGCGCCGGGCAGGCCGAGCTCCAGCCCCCTGGCCTGCTCGCGTTCCAAGCCGGTAGTCGGAAGGAGAGCCTCTTGCTCCAAGGCGAAGCGGGCCTGGGGTCCATGGCGATCGTGTCGGTCTGTCATTGTTTCTCCTTATCTTGTGTGACATACGCGCTGGCGAAGCGCAGCGCAGATCGTCCAAGGCCGCCCATCCGTGTGGATGTCGAACTTGGCGTCTGAGGCTGGTATTCAGAGCCTGATGCGCGGATCGGCAATCCGCTGGAAGATGTCTACTAAGGCGTTGATTGCCACATAACCCACGCCGAGCACCAGAGTTACCCCTCCGATAGCCGGGAAGTCCCCGACCGGGATACTCTGAGCGGCGTAGTAACCGATGCCGGGCCAGGCGAACACTTGCTCGACCACTACGTCGCCCGCCAGGAGCAAACCAAACTGAAGGCCAGTCATCGATAGGGCCGGGCCGACCGAATTTCGCAGGGCGTGGCGCAGTAGTACCCGGCGCTCCCTGAGACCCTTGGCGCGTGCCGTGCGAACGTAATCCTCTCGCAGAACGGTCACCAGGCTCCCGCGCAGTACTCGTCCGATGGAGACGGCCGGGCCGATTGCGAGGCTCAGGGCCGGCATGACCAAATGCCTGAGCGCGTTGAGGAGAACCCCGAACCGGCCGGCCAGCACCGAATCAATGGTCAGAAAGCCGGTGGGGCCAGTAGGAGGATTCACGCTTGACGTTCTGCCCGTGGCCGGGAGTATCCCGAGATGCCCATAGAACACCAAGATGCCAAGTAACGCCAGGAGGAAGAGGGGCGCCGACGCGCCCGAGACCATCACGAACTTCAGTACCCTCGCCCCTCGCCACTTGCCGGCCGACGCGACGCCTAGGAGCGTCCCTGCCGCCAAGGCCATCACAAGTGCATAGAACGCCAACTCGACTGTCGCCGGCAGGTACTCGCCGATATCGGTGGCGACCGGGTTGCGGGTCCGGTAAGAAACACCGAGATTCCCCTGAGCCAGGTTTGCGACATATTGCAAGAACTGGGTGACGACAGGCTGGTTCAGGCCCAGCTTTACGCGTTCGGCAGCGACCGCTGTCGTCGAGGCGCCAGCACCGAGATAGGCGTGGGCGGGGTCGGTGCGCGATAGGTGCTGCAGCGTGAACATCGCCGCCACCAGGATCAAGATGATAACGATTGCGGCGCTGACTCGTCGGGCGGCAAAGGCCAGTGGGCTCATGTTGTTCCCCTCACGTGTCGCGAAACGAATCTCGGAGCAGGTCGCCTGCCGTGTTGGATGCGAACGCGAGGATGAAGATCGCAAGTGCCGGCATTACAGACACCCACCAGTTCTGTAGAAGGTACGGGAGGTTTCGTGCAGCCATAGCTCCAAGTTCGGGGGCCGGCGCAGGCGCACCCAGACCGAGAAACGACAGGCCGGAAAGCGTCAGGATCAGATTCCCTACGTCCAGACTTGCCGTTACCACTATCGCCGGCACTGCCCCTGGGAGCAGGTGCCGGGCCATCAAGGCCATTCGTGTGGCCCCCGCCAATCGGGCAGCCTCCAAGTGCGGGCGTGCGGCAAGGGCCCGGACTTCTCCACGCACAATCCGAGCATAAAACGGCCACCACACGACGCTGACTGCGACGAGCGTATGGATCAAAGACGGGCCGAGGGCGGCAACGACAGCGATCGCCAGGACCGGCCCTGGCAATGCCAGAAAGGCGTCGGTCAGCCGCATGAGAACCTCGTCGATCCTGCCGCCGCTTGCACCGGCAACCAGTCCGATCGTTGCACCCACCACCACGCCGGAGGCGATAACGCCAAGGGCAGAGAACCAGCTGGTCCGAACGCCGAACAGTACCCGTGACAACTCGTCGCGACCGATCGAGTCGGAGCCCAACAGAAAGCCTCCGTGTCCTGGTGACATGAAAGCCCCCCCGGCCGGAAGCAGCGGATTATGTGGAGCGAGCAACGGACCGACAAGGGCCACGCCGGTTAGGAGCATCAACAGACCACCAGCGCACCACGCCCGGCGGTTCTTCTGCAGCGACATTATCCACACCGACCGCGTGACCGAAGAATCGGCAGCGGCCCTTCGAAAGCGACGGTCCGGTGACGCAACCAACGAATCAGTCGGACCCATTACGTAGCACTCCCGCCACGTGCATCATCGCCTCGAACGGGGTGAAAGCAGGCCACTCGACGAATCGAACGGATCGGCCCGTCGGAACTCTCGCTCAGCGCGGCGAGCTGCGGATCGCTTCGATGGCATAGCTCGTCGGCAGACGCGCAGCGGGATGCGAATCCACAGCCGATCGGGATGTCGAGTGGGCTTGCAGGCTCACCCATTACCGGCTTTAACTCCACGCCGGGGTCGGGCACGGAAGCTAGAAGTGCCGCCGTATACGGATGCTTCGGATCCCCGACGACAGAGTCGACCGGACCTATTTCGACAATCCGCCCCAGGTACATCACCGCCACCCGATCGGCGACTATCCTCGCCACCGCCAGGTCGTGGGTGACGAACAGGACGGCCATGGACAGCTCCCGGCGAAGCTGTCCGATCAAGTTGAGAATGGTGGCAGCTAGCGAGACGTCCAGGGCGCTTGTCGGCTCGTCGCAGAGGAGAAGCGGGGGCGCCACGGCGATCGCTCGTGCAAGGGCGACCCGTTGACGCTGTCCCCCAGATAGCTGCCTGGGCTTCGCGGATCTCACCTCAGGAGGCAGACCTACCGAAGCAAGTGCGTGCTCCACTCGTTGGCGCCGCTCGGCACGAGAGAGCCCTGAAGACCCAAGGCGCTCCGCGATTAGGGCTCCGACCGCC
>JAKAZH010000200.1 GCA_021815935.1 Actinomycetes bacterium | reverse complement strand
GAAAACCCATGACCAAATCGAACGATTTTCGCCGTCATAGCCGTCCGCCGCAGGCGCCTAAGTCACACCCTGACCAAACCCGCCCGGTCGCGAAGAGCCGTCAAATGTCGAGCGGATCACCTGTCACTTCCGCGAAGCGAGGCACGATCGGCGCGTTGTCGTGCACGCGAGTCCCGAAAGCCTCGTCAACCAGGCGACCCACCTCCGCACCGTCAATGGTCTCCTTCTCCAACAGGGCGGCCGCAACCGATGCCAGTCCCCGTCGGTGTTCCCCGAGAAGCCGGCTGGCGCGGGCCTCCTGCTCGCGCAGGATCCGCTCCACCTCCTCGTCGATCACCCTCGAAGTCACGTCGCTGTAGTCGCGGGCGTTGTGCATGAGGTCCTCGCCGAGAAAGACCTGGCTCTCCTGACCCCACGCCATGGGGCCGATGCGGTCGCTCATCCCGAACTCGCGCACCATCTTGCGGGCCATCTCGGTCGCCCTCTGCAAGTCGTTCGAGGCGCCTGTGGAAAGACTACCGAGTATCAGTTGCTCGGCGCATCGGCCGCCCATCATCACGCACATCGCATCTTCGATGTACTCCCGCCAGTAGGTGTGGCGCTCCTCGATCGGTAGCTGCTGGGTTACGCCGAGCGCCATGCCGGTCGGGAGGATCGTGACCTTGTGGACAGGGTCAGCGTCGGGGAGCACGTACGCGAGTACCGCGTGGCCCCCTTCGTGGTAGGCGGTGGCCTCCTTCTCCTTGTCGGATAGCACAGTCGACTCCCGACGTTGGCCCATCAACACACGGTCACGAGCTGCCTCGAAGTCTCGCATCGCGATCGCGAGCGCACCTCTCCTCACGGCGTGAAGAGCGGCCTCGTTGACGAGGTTGGCAAGGTCCGCACCGCTCATTCCTGGCGTCCCCCGGGCCACGACTGTGAGATCCACGTCCGGGTCGACTCTCTTGTCCTTGCAGTGAACCGCAAGGATCGGGAGACGCTCCTCGAGGTCGGGGAGCGGTACGACGATCTGGCGGTCGAACCGGCCAGGACGAAGCAGGGCGGGGTCCAGGATGTCCGGCCGGTTTGTGGCCGCCATCATGACGACGCCCTCTGTCGCCTCGAAACCGTCCATTTCGGCAAGCATCTGGTTGAGCGTCTGTTCACGCTCGTCGTGTCCGCCGCCAAGCCCGGCTCCGCGCTTGCGGCCGATCGAATCGATCTCGTCGATGAAAATGATGGCCGGCGCCTGCTTGCGCGCAGTTTGGAAAAGGTCTCTCACCCGAGAAGCCCCGACGCCGACGAACATCTCCATGAAATCCGACCCCGTCACGGACAGGAACGGGACTCCCGCCTCACCGGCAACAGCCCGCGCCAGCAGCGTCTTACCGGTACCCGGCGGTCCGACCAGGAGAACTCCTTTCGGGATCTTCGCACCGATCTCCTTGAAGCGGTTCGACGACCGGAGGAAATCGACGACCTCCCTGATCTCGAGCTTGACCCCGTCGTATCCTGCGACGTCCGCAAACGTCGTCCGAGGGCGTTCAGTCGTGTAAATCTTCGCCTTGGAGCGGCCGATCGACATGATGCCGCTCATTTGGCCTTGGGCGCGCCGCGAGATCCACACCAGCAGGCCCACGAACAGCAGCCCGTAGATGATCCAAGGCAGCCAGGTCGCCAGTGCACTCGTCGTGGAGTTCGTTAGCGTGAGGTCTTTTATGTCCTTCTGGTACAGGGCGAGAGTGGAGCCGTTGCCGACCAGGGGGGGGCCCTGAACGGAGTACTGGGCACCTGTCTTAGCGGCCGTGTAGGTGATGTGGCCGGTGTCATTGTTGACTGTCGCGGCAGCGACCTGGCCCGAGTTGAGAGCCGCAACGAACTGGCCGTAGCTTTGCGAGGGCGGGCTCGCCGATTTGGTGACTGACGACAACGCTATCGCCAGCACTACGACTACAGCCAAGACCACCGCTATCCAGCGCCAGTTAGTTCCCGTCGGCTGACCCGGCCCTGGAATACCTGGGCCCCCGCCCGGCCTCATATCACGCATGTCTCCCGGTTGCCTGCTCATGTCACCATGGTAGGTCGGCCTACCCAGTTTAGGGGGCCCAGTGGAGATAAACTTCAGCTGTGAAAGACGCTCAGGTCTGTGCCAAGCCGGGCTGTGACGGCGAGCCGGCTGCGTGGCTCACATATGACTATTCCCGGCGGCGTCTGTGGCTCGACGGAATACCTCACATCGGGGGCGACCAATGGGCACTTTGCTCGAGGCACGCAGAGCGAATGAAGGCGCCCGTCGGGTGGGCAAGAGTGGATCGCATAGCGCAACGGGCCGGCGAAGCCGACATGGCGGCGGAGACGGCCGCCTCTTGAGGCCACCACCAGTTCGCGGTGACCTGGTCAGCTCCCGCGGCGGCGTGTACTTCGCCGGTGGCGGTTTCGCGGTCGGCGTCATCATTGCGACTTTGACGACCGCACTGGCCGAGTTCATCGGCGGCTACAAGTTCGCTTCAACGCTGCCAGTCCCTCTCGGGGTGAGCGCAGCAGACCTTGTCGGCTTGTGGGGGGGCCTAGTAGGGGCCGCCATCGCTTACAGCCGCTCGAAGGGAAGCGGTCGAGTTGCATCCGACTACGGGCTCACGACCCTTCGATGGTGGGACCTCCCAGCAGGGGTGGCGATCGGACTGGCCTGCCAGTACGGGCTCGTCCCCGTCGTCTACTACCCGCTTGAAACGATCGACCGGCACCTCGCGCACCAACTATCCGGTCCCGCGCGAACCTACACGGGGGCGGTGCACTCAGTTGGCGGAGTGGTCGTTTTGCTGATACTGCTTGCCGTGGCCGGTCCAATCGTCGAGGAGCTGTTCTTCAGGGGCCTTCTTCTACGGTCTCTAGGCGCGTGGTTTCCGTCTCCGATCGCGATAGTTCTGAGCGCGGTACTTTTCGGACTCGCGCATTTCGAGGCGGTTCAGTTTGTCGGTCTAGCCGCATTCGGGGTGGTACTCGGGGTTCTTGCGTGGACTACCAGGCGGCTTGCCCCGTCTATCGCGGCCCACGCAAGCTTCAATGCCGCAGCGGTCCTGGCAGTCGTACATGCACGATGACGAGAGCGGTGTCGGCCTGTGAACGCGTTGTGTGGTCCCGATAGAGAGGTTAAGAGAATCCTAAAGATGCATGTCGGCCGTGTCGAGACTCTGTACTGTGAAGTGCCCGGCGTGTCGAACCAAGAACCTCGTGGTGATCGACATCCAGATCAAAGGCGAGCCGGTGACGATGCTGAGTTGCTCCAACTGCGACCGTCGTTGGTGGCAGGGTTTAGAGGGTGCTCTCACCCTTGGTACGGTCCTCGGGATCGCTTCAGACGCCTGACCGAAGACGCGTCCATCCCCGGTCCGTCGACTGCCAGTTCCTGCAGAGTAGGCCATCCCAACACCGGCCATCCCAACACCGGCCATCCCAACACGGGACGGCCGCTTCGCTTGCTGCCTCGGCGTCGGCGCTGCGAAGCCCAGGAATCTCGTAGAAGGCAACACAAACGCCAATGACCGCGACTGAAACGCGCGATGAGGCGGCACGCGCCACGTCTCATCGCGACTACGAGGCGGACATGTGGCCGCCGGACTCAGCGCAACCGAAGCTCGACAGGTTGAGAGAGAAGATAAACCCGCAGGCGGTGATCACCTTCCTCGTGGTCGCATCGATTGTCGTGTTCGTCACCAAAGAGCTGCAGCCGTCGCAGCTTTTGGCGAACACGACGCCCACCGGCGGCGACATGGGGGCTCATGTGTGGCTCCCCGCGTTT
>JAKAZH010000199.1 GCA_021815935.1 Actinomycetes bacterium | reverse complement strand
AGAGACGACAGTGCTCGGCGTCTCGTGCATAACCCTCAGGGATAACACCGAGCGCCCGATCACCGTCACGGAAGGCACCAACGAGGTCGTGGGCCGCTCCCCCCAGCGCATCTTGGATGCGGCGCGCCGAGCGATCGGCCGGCAACGGGCGAATCGCCGGCCTGCGCTCTGGGACGGCCACTCTGCGATGCGCATCGCAGAGATACTGACCCGATCAGCATCGCAGGCGATCGCCCGACCGACCGAGCTCGGTGAGCACTGATGCGCATCCTGGTCGTCAGCCACTACTTCCCTCCCGAGATCGGCGCCCCACAAGCACGGCTATCGGAGATGGCCCGCATCTGGGCGGAGGGTGGCGACACGGTCACCGTGCTGACCGGAATGCCCAACCACCCGACTGGCCTGATCCCGGTCGCATATCGAGGCAAGAGGCTGCTGCGCGAGTCGGTCGAGGGCTATAGCGTCGTTCGGACATGGCTGTACGCCACGCCCAACGAGGGCTTCCTGCGAAAGACCCTAGGGCACCTGTCGTTCATGGCCACAAGCGTCGTGCTCGGCGCTCCGAGCACAGGGCCGGCCGACGTGGTCGTCGTGTCCTCCCCAACGTTCTTCTCGATATTCGCCGCCTGGGCGCTCTCCAAAGTCAAGAGGGCGCCGCTGGTGGTCGAGGTGCGAGACCTGTGGCCGGCAATATTCGTGGAGCTCGGGGTTCTCACCAATCGACAGGTCATCTGGATCCTCGAACGCCTCGAGCTGTGGGCCTACCGCCAGGCAGCGGCGGTGGTGGTGGTGAGCGAAGGGTTCAGGGAGAACCTGATCGGCAGGGGTGTGCCACCGCAGAAGGTAACGACCATCCGCAACGGCGCAGACCTTGAGCGATTCACGCCTGACGGAAACCCGGGCGCATGGAGGGCCAAGCTAGGAGTCTCCGACGACGAGGCATTGGTCCTCTATGTCGGTGCCCACGGCATCTCGCACAGTCTCGACACGGTGCTCGACGCCGCCGCGATCCTTGCGTCCGACTCGTCCGTCGCAGTCCGAGTGGCTTTGGTCGGCGAAGGGGCAAATCGTGGGGCTCTGGTCTCCCAGGCCGCAACGCTGTGCCTCACCAATGTCGCGATGCACCGCGGGGTGGAGCGCGACGACGTACCGAGTCTTCTCGCAGCCGCTGACATCTGCCTGGTGCCACTTCGTGACGTGGCACTGTTTTCCACTTTTATCCCGTCCAAGCTCTTCGAGTATTTCGCTGCAGGCAAGGCGGTCATCGGCGCCGTGCGCGGCGAACCGGCGGCGATCCTCCGAGCCGGCGGAGCTTTGGTAGTCGACCCCGGCGACCCCGCGACGCTCGCAGCCGCTATCAGCGCGCTGGCGAACGACCCTTCCAAGCGGTCGGAGATGGGGTCCCGAGCCCGGCAATATGTGGTCGAGAACTTCGACCGTCGTAGCCTTGCCCACCGATACCGTAGTCTGCTCGGCGCGTGCGTTGGGCAAGTGACCTAGAAGAGCGAGACCCTTGAAGCAACTGGTGCAATCAGTCAAGACCGGGAAGCTGCGACTTGTCGACGTCCCCGCTCCGCAAATCGGTCCCACCGAGGTGCTCGTAGCTACCGGTGCGTCGCTGTTGTCGGCCGGGACAGAGCGAGCGGTCCGCAGGCTTGCGTCGGCAGGCCTGGTCCAAAAGGCCCGAGCACGCCCCGACCTGGTCCGCCAGGTGCTGCGCAAAGCGCGAAGCGAAGGGGTCCGCTCGACGGTGCGCGCCGTGCAGACGCGTCTCGACGACGAGATGGCCCTCGGGTATTCCGCCGCAGGAACGGTACTCGAGGTCGGTGAGGCAGTCGCTCGGGTGCGTGTAGGCGACCGCGTGGCGACCGGTGGTGCCGGCCACGCCGAGATCCAGGCGGTCGCCGGACTTCTGGCGAGCCCGCTACCAGACACGGTCAGCGACTCCGACGCCGCGTTCGCCACGGTCGGGTCCATAGCTCTGCACGGTCTGCGCCTCGCGGACATCGGCCCTGGATCTCGCGTGGCGGTCATCGGCCTCGGGCTGGTGGGACACCTGACTGGTCGCCTGGCGCGGGCGTTCGGCTGCGAAGTGGTCGGAATCGACGTCGACCCGTGGACGGTGGAGCTTGCTGGGCGGTCGAGCGTCGACCTCGCCTTAGTCGAAGCGGACGACGATACCACCGAGGCGGTGCGCGCCTGGAGCAAAGGGGTCGGCGCTGACGCGGTGATCGTCACCGCCGCGAGTCGCTCGTCGGAGCCGGTCAGGCGTGCACCGGCGATCGCCCGCGACAAGGCGACGCTGGTGGTGGTCGGCGATGTCGGCCTCGAGCTCGACCGAAGAGGCCTCTACGAAAAGGAGCTCTCGGTCAAGGTCGCCCGCTCTTACGGCCCGGGCCGCTACGAGCAGGCCTACGAGGACTGGGGGGTCGACTACCCGCCAGGACAGGTCCGCTGGACCGAGGGACGCAACCAGGAGACCTTTGTCAGCCTTCTCGCACGCGAGCGTATAGCGGTGGCCGACCTTGTCACCCACCGCTACAGCTTCGACGATGCACTCGACGCCTACCAGCTGCTAGAGGACGCCACGAGGTCGCTAGGTATCGAGCTGATCTACACGTCGATGTCACCTGACCGCGAAACGCCGATCCGTCTGGCGAAGCCGGCGGCAACCGGTCGTGGGGTTGGCCTGATCGGCGCAGGAGCTTTCGCGAGGGGAGTTCTTCTCCCCGCGTTGCGCTCCGCGGGATTCGAGCGGATGGTGGCTGTCAGCTCTGCGACAGGCCTCGGGGCTCGCCGTCTCGCAGAGAGGGCCGGCTTCGAGGAGGTCGCGGCGAGCGGCCAAGCGGTCATCGACAACCCCGGGGTGGCCGTCGTGGTGATCGCCACCCCGCACGATTCGCACGCGTCGCTGGCCGCCGCGGCACTTCGCGCAGGCAAGCACGTGCTCTGCGAGAAGCCTCTGGCGCTGTCAGAGGAGGAGCTCGACGAGGTGGAGGACGCGTGGCGCTCCAGCGGTTGCAGCCTGTGGGTCGACTTCAACCGTCGCTACTCACCTGCGGTCATCGAAGCCCGCCGGCTGCTCGACAAGTCTGGCGGCCCGGTCGTGATCACCTACCGTGTCAACGCAGGTCGAGTTCCCATATCGCACTGGTACTCGGACCGCCGCCAAGGCGGGCGTCTCCTCGGGGAGGTCTGCCATTTCGTCGACACCTGCTCGGCGCTTGCTGGCTGCGCCCCGGTCGAGGTGTCCGCGATGGCGGGGCGCGACGGCGAGTCGCTAAGCGGGACTGATGTCGTGGTTGCTACACGTTTTGCCGACGGCTCGCTGGCGACCGTCAGCTACGGGAGTGGCGGCGATCCTGCGACACCCAAGGAACGGGTCGAGGTGCTCGGCGGCGGCCATACGTTAGTGATCGACGACTTCCGCACCCTTCGCATGGACGACCGGGAGGTGTGGTCGGCGAGTCAGGATAAAGGCCACGCCGCGTTGGTGTCGGCCTTTGCCCGCTCCCTCGATACCTCGGGCGGCCAGGAGGTAACACGGTCGACGCTCGCTGTATCGAGGGCAACCCTTGCTGCTGTCGGGTCGATCCTCACCGGCGAACCGGTGTCTGTGCCAAGCGGGGAAACTTGAGAGTTCTGCTCACCGGGGGAAGTGGGTTTCTCGGAAGGTCGGTGCTGGCCGCCTTGGCGCAGCGGGGCCATAACGTCGTCGCGCTCGCGCGAAGCGCCAACGCTGCCACGGTGGTGTCCGGCCTCGGCGCCGAGGTTCTCGCCGGCGACCTCGACGATCCCAGGGGGCTCGACGACGCGTTCAGGTCGTCGAGCGCGGAGGCGCTCGTCAACCTTGCCTCGCTCGGCTTCGGCCACGCGCCGGCAATCACTGC
>JAKAZH010000198.1 GCA_021815935.1 Actinomycetes bacterium | reverse complement strand
GCGATATGGAGCCGCCCGCCTCATCCCGCGATGCCACACGCCGTTCGGGGCTCAGTCCGGCCGCAGCTTCGGCGTCAGGGGGTTTCACGCTGTTACCTGAGATCGGGCTGCCCGGATTCCGCGGGTGGCGCTGACGATGGCGACGGCGGTGACCAGGAATACTGTTGGAAGGTATATCCCGAGCGGCCAGGTCTGGTGGTAGCCGGCGTACTGGGGAGCCCACAGGTAGAGGCCGACGGCGGCGGCAACGCTGGAAGCGCCGGCGAGGCTCATGGCGGCCACCGCGACGCCCGCCATTTTGGTGGCGCGTCCGATGACTGGCCCGTGTGGGCGAATCTGGCGGAGTGCCAGCCCGGGTCCGGCAGCGGATAGCACGCCGGCGGCGATCCCGAGGGCAGTCAGTGCCAGGAACCACCAAGGACCGACACCGCCGTTGGCCAAGTCGATGACCGAGTTCAGCTTGGGGTAAACCTTGCCCCCGCGGTCGTGGCGGACGAGCCTGGCGATAGCGATCAGTACGGCGAGGTACGCCATGGGCACAGCGACCGGCGAAAGCAGGTATGCAACATTGAGACGGCTGCGTTCACGACGGGCTGTGCGTAGCATCACCAGCCAAAGGGGCAGGCCGCCGGCGGCGACAGCGAGCACCGAGACGGCAAGGGCCGCGTCGAAGACCCAATACGACCATTGGACCAGCGGATGGCCTGGCGGGGCGACGTTTTGCGCTTGGGTGAGCTGTAAGAAGACGAGCCCTATCCCGGTTAGCACCGCCCAGGCCACCAAGACGGTGCTCAGACTGGTCCGCATGCGGGCAGGCCGATCGTAGAGATGTGGCGCCGGCCAGATCCACGCTGGTATCGCGTGCCACGCAAAACTGGCGGCGGTACGCAGATCGGCGCCCGAATCGTCGACCAAGGCGCCGACCTCATCGTCGTACCGGGCCCGCCAAGCGGGCGGATACAAACGCAGCGCCACCCGAACCAGGACGCTGGCGTACGACGATCCGCGACGCGTTCTATGCCTGTTAGTCATGCTCCGACCCAGCCAGGATGTGCGCGTAACCGTCGCTCCGCGACAGAGACGACCTGACGCATCCGCCCTGACTGTTCCGCCAACGCGCGGGCCCCGGTCGCAGTGAGGCGGTACGGCCGGCGGCGGTCCTCCGATTCGAGCGGCTCTATCAGTCCTCGAGACTCAAGCCTGGCTAGCACCGCATACAGGGTGCCGGCGGTGAGCCGAACGTCCATGGTGTCCGCCAGATCCTGGATGATGGCATACCCATGCTTTGGCTGATCGGCCAAGCTAGCCAGCACCAGCAGCGGCGGATCGGCCCACCGATCCAATCGACCCGACATCTGACCCTCCTACTCGGCTTGCGTATCACTCCTACACGTCCGCAGCTCACGTTATACCGTGCCACGCTATACCGCAAGTCGGTATAGCGTTGTGCCGACTAAGCCGGAGTGCTCCCACAAACGCTGACGATGCCCTCGGGACATCGCTGGCAGCAGTGGCCACCCGTCCCCGACGCGATCCGGTCATCAGCGCCGGGCGGTCGCGGTATTCTCGGACCAGCACGAAGAGCACTGCCACTAAGTCTGCTTGGTGGAAACATCTCGGCCGTAAACTTCTACTAACGTGGCTCTAGCTAGAGCACATTCGACATGTAACCGCTTCGGCTTCTCGAGGTTCGCGTTTACGCCATAGGTAACGGTCAGCCAACTATCGGTGCAGTGCGGAGGCCAATTGCTCTACGTCGGTTCGGAGACGCTCAACCATAGCGCGGGGGTCGTCTTCGCCAGACTCCTCTCCCGCAAGACGCTCCAGGATCCAGCTACGCGCAAGCGTCGTCGATCCCTGGCTTCTCTTGGTGGCGAGCGCTCGAAGGCGTGCGACGTCAGCACGGGCCAAACGCACCGAGATGGTCACCGTGGGTGTCTCGGCTACGGTGACCTCATCGGGAGCGAGTTCGCCCGCGGCTAGATCGCCGAGATCAGTGTTCTCCCAGAAGGCTCGCTCTTCGTCACGGCTAGCGAAGTCAGGGATTTTCTTGTTGCCAGTCATCTGCGCTCCCATCTCCTGCGATCCGACGCGGTCATGAGCCGCACCGTGATCGGATACACCTGACCGCTGGGGTCTGAGGCCAGCACCACGAACAGATGTCGTCCGGCGGACGTGCGGCCGATGTAGGTGCCTGCTCGGCTTCGCAGGCGAAGAGATTCTCGGTCAAGAACCACGTTATCAACCTCTTCCTCCGTAACACCGTGACGAGCGACGTGAGTGGAGTTCCAGTCGTCCCAGCGAACGTCGGTCCACACCTACCTAGTGTAACACAGTTGTGTTGCGATAATGGTCCCGCTGGCCAGCCCCCATGTCCGTCACGGCGCTATGCTCCATGGGAAAACCCCTTCGAAAGCGTGGGACACCGTCCCCAAACGGGCGGTTAACAAGCGGCTTGACCTGCATGTCTACACACTCGCAACTGCCACGAAATCCTGCAAGTTGCGTGTTTCTCGGTTTCGCATTGCGAGTTTCCACGGCATGTGGCACGCCGTCTGCGCCGGCTGCCTTGTCAGCACCGAATGCCTCGCCGACGCCATCGCCAGCCCCGACCGAGGCGGCCTTCGAGCCGGCACCACCGAAAAGCAGCGTCGGAGGATCCGGGCCGACAGGCACGCCGACGCCCCGGCCCGTCACTTCTCCTGCAGCAGCGAAACGAAGTCGTCCAGAGAGATACCTGCGTGACGAGGAACGGAGCGGAGAGTCCAGCGAGTGAAGTCCTTTTGAAGGGGAACGATGGATCGCCGGTCCGTTAGGTTAAGCCGAAGCCACCCTCACCTCATTGACTGCGTTACTTGCAAGCGCTCGCAAGTCGGAGGGGTCGCTTGAGAGCACAACAGCACCGCCAACTCCATCGGCAACCGCTACAACTATTGCGTCGATAGCAGAAGGCTTTCGCCGACCTCTGACTGCGCTTCGCAGCTTTGCGGCAGATCGAGCCAGCAACTCATCCACGGCCGTAATATCGCTCGCTCGTAATAGCCGGTTCTCGGAATGGTCGCGACGATGATCGCCGGTCAGCGCCTCGGTCAGAACAACGGAAGGGACGATGGCAGGCCATTCCCCACGACGCCTAAGCTCTTCCAAACGAGCACGATTGTGTGCCAAGGTAGCCAGCCCATGAGAATCCAGAACGAGTGTCATGCTGAATGGCGATGAGTCGCCTTGCCAAAAGCACTGTCGGCCCACGCTACGGCCGCAGCACGGTCGCTCTCAGAGGTTGGACCGAACTTGTCTTCAAGCTCGGCGAGGTAATCGTCAAGCTCTGCGATCTTAGCCATACGCCCCAATTCTTCTGCTACCGCACGTTGAGCAAGCTGAGAGACATTAAGACCGGCCTGCCTAGCTTGAGAGTAAAGGTCATCGGGCATTGTGATGTTCACTCTTGCCATGCGCATAGGATACACATTCGGGACGATCGTGTTGAACGTCCTCGCCTTCTCCGCCACGGCGTAAGTCGTCGCCTCATGGGGGTGGCAAGGACCGCGGTCGGCGCCACCCCGTTTCCTTCGAACCGGGGTCGCCTACGCCGAGAACGACATGGTCGGTATGACGTGGTAGCATCGCCCGTATGACGACCATGGTGAGCTTCCGGGTGGACGAGGACGATGTTCGTCGCCTCGACGAGTGGGCGAACCGCCTTTGTGTTGACCGCACCACTGTTCTTCGAGACGCCCTAATGGCGTACATCTCCCGCCTCGCCGGCGAGCACGACGCAGCGGCATACCAGCGTCAGCCGTTCAGCGAGGAGGAGCTGGCCTTTGCTGGCCAGGAGCTCTGCGTCCCGACTGGCGACTCTCGGGGGGTTGTTGCCGGGTTTGACGAGCGCGATGCAAAGAGGTGA
>JAKAZH010000197.1 GCA_021815935.1 Actinomycetes bacterium | reverse complement strand
GTCGAAGCGCCTGGTCGAAGCGCCCGACGAGCGATAGGCTTGCTCCAATGAGAAAGGCGGTAGCCGCATGAAGCCGATCCCCGTGGTGTTCCACATCGGCCCGCTGCAGCTTCACACCTACGGCCTCGGCCTCGCGATCACCTTCTGGTTCGCGTACCGCTACCTGAGCCGGCGCCTGCGCGCTCACGGATGGGCCGACGAGTGGCTCGCTTCGGTTACAGTCTGGGTCGTCATCGCAGCGCTCGTCGGTGCGAGGATCGTCCACGTAGTCGCCAACTGGACAAGCCAGTACGAGCACAACCCCGGCCAGATCGTGCAGGTCTGGAACGGCGGGCTTTCCTCGTTCGGCGGCCTGATGCTTGGTATCCCCGTCGGGTTCATGCTCGCCCGCCGTCGCGGACCACGAATCCCTGGACTCCAAATGGCGGACCTCGTGACTCCGGTCCTCTTGGCGTCCTGGACGATCGGTCGACTCCTCGGCCCCCAGCTGATGGTCCGTGGCGGCGGCCACCCGACGACTGCTTGGTATGGCATGTACTACGCCGGCGAGGTCGGCAAGCGCCTGCCGGTACCGTTGTTCCAGTCGGCGATGACCTTCGTCATGCTCCTCGTTGCGTGGAGGGTCGAACGCTACGTGGAGCACCGCGGCGGCCCCCGTGGACTCGTCATGTCGGTCGGCATCATGATCTGGGGTGTCGGCCGGTTCATCGAGGAGCACTTCTGGTTGGCACGACCGGGCAACGGCGGCGATCTCGCCGTCCAAGTCACCGGAGTCGTCCTAGCGGTGCTCGGAGCTGCCATCTCGCTCGTGCTCCTCGCCCGCCAACGAGCCACGACATCCTCCCCGGAAACGGCGGACCCGAGCGCTGGAGAGGGCATAGCCGCACCGGCCTGACCTGCTGTTTCTCCGAATTTTCTCGACCTTCCGAGTGAAATTTGGGAAAAAGACCCTATACGCGGCTTTTCGTTAATCCTCAGGGCACTCGTTTACCGAGGATCACGTTGTGTCGGTGTCGCAGTCCTCCAAAGCCGAGGGTTCAAAGGATCGCTCCGCATGGCAGGGGCGCCCCAAGGCGGCGTTTGCCGTCTCAGCGCTCGCGGTCCTGACACCGATAGCCCTCGGCTTCGCAGCCGGCTTCGCTACAGGCTTCGCGATCCCAACCGCTTCTGGTGCGCTCGAGCGGATCGGTCGATTCATTGCTATAGGCCTGGTGTCTTGCGCTGTCGCACTGCTGGCCGAACGCCAGACACGTCGCCTGGCGCCGATAACGGCCATGCTCAAGATGTCCCTCGTCTTCCCGGACAACGCGCCTTCGAGGTTCAGTATCGCGTTGCGGGCCGGCGTCCTCTCGAAGATGGAGTCACGTCTCGTCGACGGGCACACCTCGTCAAGTCCTGACGGGGCCACGATGACCGCTGTGGCAGCTGAAATGGTGGCGTTGGTCTCCGCTCTTCGGACCCACGACGCCCGGACACGTGGGCACAGCGAGAGGGTCAGAGCCTACGCCGACCTTCTTGGCGAAGAGATGGGTTTGAGCGCCGACGAGCGCCAGAAACTCCAGTGGGGGGCGCTCCTCCACGACGTGGGCAAGATGTCAGTGCCGGCCGCCATTCTGAACAAGCCCGGCAAGCCTGACGCGGCGGAATGGGCGGTACTCCAGAACCACCCGGCTGCCAGCAAGGCACGACTCGAGCCGCTCTCAGGATGGCTCGGACAGTGGGCGGCCGCTGCGTGGGAGCACCACGAGCGCTGGGACGGGACCGGCTACCCGAACGGCCTGTCCGGCAAGGACATCACCCTCTCCGGCCGAATCGTCGCCGTCGCAGACGCATTCGAGGTGATGACCGCGGTCCGCTCCTACAAGAAGGCGATGCCCGCCGCGCAAGCACGCGCAGAGCTTGCGCGCTGCGCCGGAAGCCACTTCGATCCGACAGTCGTCCGGGCGATGATGGCTGTCTCGGTGAAGCGCTTGAGCGCCGTCAACGGTGGCCTCGCGTGGATAAGCCAGCTCCCCTTCTTCGGGTGGACCGCGTCACCCGGCGGCCTTACGGCGGTGGCGTTCTCGGCGGGCCGGACGGCGATCTTCGCAGGCGCTGTCGGAGTCGGTGCTGTTGGCACGGTAACGGCGGCGACAGGCGGTGTAAAGTCCGCATCCTCGCCGTTAGCGACCGAAAGAGTGGTCGTCGCTTCGAGTCGCTTCGGATCTTCGCCGACGCCAGCTTCGCATAGTGCGACACCGCCGTCCATCAGCACCTCCCCTACGAGTCCTCCTCCAACCCCGGAACAGTCGACCCCCGTCGGCGCCGCTGCACCGACGCAGGCCGTGTCAGACACTCCCACATCGATACCGGCTTCCAACGGTACGTACACGTCGACGGTCCCCGCGTCCGGCGGACAGTCGCTTAACGCTGTGACCGCAGGAAACACCGCGCCAGCGACACTTCCACCCACGACGGCTACGCCTACACCGTCGACTTCGCTCCCCCAGACGTCGACGACTGCGCTGCCGCTTAGTTCCCCGACGACGACTCCTCAGGGCCCCGCGACGACAGTCGCACCCACGATCCCCTCGTCGCCTACGACCACGGTTCCCCCGTCACAGACGACGACCACGACGTCCTCTGGTGGTGGTGGCGGAAGCACGGTGTCGGGCGTGGTCCAATCGACGCTACAGGCTACGAAAGGTACCGTATCCGGGGTCGGCTCAGTTCTCTTCGGAGTGATCGGCGGGCTCGTCAAGAAGTAGGCCGGTCGCGCCTCGCCGCTGCCCGCTGACACCCGTTTTCCTCCCTATGCGCTATACCCTATGGGGGTATACTCAGGCGATGAGGAGGTTCTCGGGTGGCTGGCTACAGCGATGACAAGGATGCGGTGTTGCGGCGATTGCGGCGCGTCGAAGGCCAGGTCCGGGGAATTAGCCGGATGGTCGAGGAGGACACCTACTGCATCGACGTTCTCACGCAGGTCTCGGCTGCGACGCGCGCGCTTCAGGCCGTAGCTGTTGAACTGCTCGGTGAGCACCTGAGCCACTGCGTCCACGATGCGGTTGCGGCAGGCGGACCCGAAGCCGAACGAAAGATCCTAGAGGCCCGTGCCGCTATAGAACGACTGGTGCGTTCGTGATCGACATTCACGCCGACCTGCTCGGCTTGACCTTCGGAGGCTTTTGGGGTGACATCGGCCGCGCGCTGCGAGAAGCGTTTTACATGTTCTGGGACACGCTGTGGGCGCTCGTGGCAGGCTTCACCCTCTCGGGTGCGGTCCAGGCTTTCGTATCGCGCGACGCCATGCAGCGCCGCCTCGGCGACCACCGCCCCAAGGCCGTCGTCCGGGCATCGCTATATGGGATGGCATCCTCCAGCTGCTCATACGCGGCGTCGGCCATGGCCCGTTCCCTGTTTGTGCGCGGCGCCGACTTCCTAGCGTCGATGGTCTTCATGTTCGCCTCCACGAATCTCGTGGTGGAGCTGGGCATAGTCCTGGCAGTGCTGATCGGATGGCAGTTCGTGGCCGCGGAGTTCATAGGCGGTGTGATGATGATCACACTGCTCGTTGCCTTCGGCTCGTTGTGGCTACGCGGGCGGCACATCGATCAGGCGAGACGCCACGTGGAGACAGTCACCGATCCCGGGCATCACCACGACCCCGAAGATGCACTGGAGCTCGAAGGCTGGAAGCAAAGGGTCCGCTCCCCGGCCGGCTGGGCGGATGCTGCCGGCTACACGATGTCGGACCTCACGATGCTTCGCAAGGAGCTCGTTCTCGGGTTCGGGATCGCCGGGTTCCTGACCTCTTTGGTCCCGACCTCGGTTTGGTCGGACGTGTTCATCCGCGGTCACGGCTTTTGGACGAGCCTCGAGAACGCTGTGGTCGGGCCGTTCGTCGCCCTCATCAGTTTCGTGTGTTCCGTCGGCA
>JAKAZH010000196.1 GCA_021815935.1 Actinomycetes bacterium | reverse complement strand
CTTGGGTGACTCGGCACTCGGACGCTACAAGGTTGAGATACGCGACTCCTACGAGGGGATCGGCGAGTCAGGTTTCGACCGGATGATCCTGGACTTACCCGAGCCGTGGCGGATGGTCGGCCCCGCTGAGTCAGCCCTCGACCCCGGTGGGATCCTTCTGTCCTACCTGCCGACCATCGGCCAGGTCGCTTCGCTTCGGGAGGCGCTCGCTGCCAGCGGATTCGGGCTGGCGGAAACCGTAGAAGTGCTGCAGCGGAGCTGGCACGTCGAAGGCCAGTCGGTGAGGCCCGACCATCGGATGGTCGCGCACACCGGCTTCCTGACGTCGGCAAGGCTCCTACGTAAGACCGCGGTACAGGCTCCCGCGACCGATCAACAGACATGAAGCTCAACTCGGGGGACGTGTTCGACCTGGTGGTGCTCGCCGTCACACTGCTCGCCGCCCTCGGCGGCTACCGGATCGGCTTCCTTGGAAGGGTCGTCTCTTGGGTCGGCCTCGCGGCGGGCATCTACGTCGCGGCGCGGCTTCTGCCCACCGTCTTCCGTCATATGCAGACCTCCACCCCCTCGACGCTTGTCATCGTGGCCGTCGTGATCCTCGTGGGCGGCGCGATGGTGGGCCAAGCCCTCGGCATGGTCGCCGGTGGGCGGCTCCACCACGTGCTTCCCATCGGGCCTCTCCGCCTGGTCGACCGCCTGGTCGGAGGTGTCGTCGGCGCCGCAGGCGTGCTTACCGTAGTGTGGCTGCTCGTCCCGACGCTTGCCGCGGCCCCCGGGGCGCTTGCCCGCGCGGTAGGAAACTCGGTGGTCGCGAGGGCTATCTCGCGGGACCTTCCGGCACCCCCACCGGCGCTCGACGTGCTTCGCCGTATCATCGGGAACGGAAATCCCGAGGTCTTCGCCGCCCTCGGCCCTGCGGTGCCGGTCGGTTCCCCGCCGGCATCCGACCCGCTCAGCGCCGCCCTTGTGGCCTCGGTCAGCGCGTCGACGGTGAAGGTCCAAGGCCAGGCCTGCCAGTCGATATACGACGGCAGTGGCTTCGTGGTCGCCTCGAACCTGGTGATCACGAACGCCCACGTGGTTGCCGGAGAGAAGCCGGGGGCGACGACGGTCATCGCGCCGAGCGGACAGGTCCTACCTGCCCTGGTCGTCTCTTATGATCCGTCGATCGATCTGGCCCTGCTGTCGGTACCAGGTTTCGGGGCGCCCCCGCTACCGCTCGGCAGCCCGACAGTGGGCGGAGGCGGCGCAGTGTTCGGGCATCCGAACGGGCAGGCGGCTCTGGCTGTGACCCCGGCGCGTGTGGCAGCGATACAGGAGGCGGTCGGGCCGAACATCTACGGCGTGCACAACACCAAGCGAAGCATCCTCGTGATGGCCTCGGATCTCGCCCGGGGCGACTCCGGCGGAGCGGTGGTCGATCCTTCCGGTGCTGTCGTCGGGGTCGCCTTCGCAATCTCGGCGCAACAAGCCGGGACCTCTTACGCTCTGAACACCTCCGAGGTGAGGGCTTTTCTCGCCGAACCACGCTCCGCCAGCGCGTCGACGGGTGCCTGCATCACGGGGGGATAGCGAGAATCGACTGAGGTGACTGCCGGGGCGCGCTATCGGGCCCGGTCTACTCCTCGATGAAGATGCATTCCCCCGGGCACTCTTCGACAGCCTCACGGGTGGCGTCCTCCATGCCGTCGGGCACGATCGCAAGCCCGTCGTGGCCACCCGGGCTGTCGAAGACCTTGTCGCCTTCTTTGACATAGGAAAGCCCGTCGTCGAGAAGCGTGAACACCGCTGGGGCTATCTCCTCACACAGGCCATCGCCTGTGCAGAGATCCTGGTCGATCCAAACCTTCATCGGGGTGTGTAGCCTCGCATTCTCGGAATCGGGGGCCGGGGGCGTCCAGAAACGCTCACTGCGCTTCACTTTACCGGCTGAGCCGCCGATCACGCACGTACAGGCGACCGTAGGACGGACTCCTCGCAGCCGACGTCGGTCCTCTCCGTGGAGCGACCCGGCAAAGCCAACGTTCGCGGGCTCCGTCGAGGTAGGTTCGAAAGGCGACAACCAGCGAGGTGCGAAATGAGCGACATTTTCGACAACGACAACCCGGGCAGATCGTCGGAGAGAGCTGGACGCTTCGACGCCCACGGCGAGCTGGACGAGCTTCGGGACCACGCCAGGACCCTCGAGGACGAGGTGGTCGTGCTACGACGGAGGATGACCGAGTCCCCGACCCGGGTGAGGACCCTCGAGGAGAAACTCCTTGAAACCAAAGGCCAGCTTCAGCAGGCGATCTCGCAAAACGAGCGGCTCACCTTCACGTTGAGGGAGGCCCGCGAGCACATCGCTGCTCTTCGCGAGGAGGTAGACAAGCTCACCCAGCCGCCCTCCGCCTACGGGACTTTGCTGGGCCGCAACGACGACGGCACGGTGGACGTGTTCTCCGGGGGACGCAAGATGAGGGTCGCGCTTCACCCACGCCTCGCAGAAGACAACGCCGAGCTCACCCGCGGCGCCGAGGTCGTGCTCAACGAGTCGCTCAACGTGGTGCTGGCGAGGGCGTCAGAGAAAGCCGGAGAAGTGGTCACTTTGAGGGACCTGCTAGACGACGGTAGGGCCGTCATCGTGGGGCGCGCCGACGACGAACGAGTCGTCGAGGTGGCCGAATCGCTTCGAGGGACCCGACTTCGCGCCGGTGACTCCCTTCTGATGGACTCCAGGACCGGCCTTCTGCTAGAGAAGCTCCCGCGGCCCGAAGTAGAGGAGCTCGTCTTAGAGGAGGTACCCGACATCTCCTACGCCGACGTCGGCGGCCTCGACCGCCAGATCGAAGCGATCACCGACGCTGTCGAGCTGCCGTTCCTGCACCGTGACCTGTTCGTGGCGCACAAGCTGCCGGCGCCGAAAGGGATCCTCCTGTACGGACCGCCGGGATGCGGGAAGACCCTGATCGCCAAGGCGGTCGCGAACTCACTCGCAAAAAAGGTTTCCGAGGCCACCGGCGACCACAGCGCACGAAGCTACTTTTTGAACATAAAAGGACCTGAGCTGCTCAACAAGTACGTCGGGGAGACGGAACGCCAGATCAGGCTCGTGTTCCAGCGTGCCAGGGAGAAAAGCGAGGAGGGTGTACCTGTCATCGTCTTCTTCGACGAGATGGACTCGCTGTTTCGCACCCGTGGCACCGGCATCAGCTCGGACATGGAGTCAACCATCGTCCCGCAGCTTCTAGCGGAGATAGACGGGGTCGAGGCGCTGCGCAATGTCATCGTGATCGGAGCATCGAACCGGGAGGACCTGATCGACCCGGCGATACTCCGGCCCGGGCGCCTCGACGTCAAGATCAAGATCGAGCGACCGAACGTCGACGCAGCTCAACAGATCTTCGCTCGCTACCTGACCTCCGACCTGCCCCTCGACGAGACGGAGGTCGCCGACCTCGGCGGTGGCGACCGTGAAAAGGCTGTCGCGGTGATGATCGAGCGGACCGTCACCGAGATGTACCGCGACGACGAAGCCAACCAGTTCTTGGAAGTCACGTACCAAAACGGCGACAAAGAGGTCATGTACTACAAGGACTTCTCGTCGGGGGCGATGATCGAAAATATCGTGCGTCGCGCGAAGAAGCTCGCTATCAAGCGGGTGATCGCGGCGGGCACCGCAGGTATCCGCACCCAGGATCTGCTCGACTCGATACGCCAGGAGAACAAGGAGTACGAGGACCTTCCGAACACCACCAACCCCGACGACTGGGCGAAGATCTCGGGCAAGAAAGGCGAAAGGATCGTCTACATCCGCACGATCAAATCGGAAGACGACGAGACCACCGGCGGTCGCGCAATCGAAAGGGTTGCGACCGGGCAGTACCTGTAGGCAACTCCAGCACCCGCAAGGCGCGCCAGCACCTGCAAGCGGCCTCCGCTGGTTATC
>JAKAZH010000195.1 GCA_021815935.1 Actinomycetes bacterium | reverse complement strand
GCCAAGTCGACACCCACAAACGCAAGCTCATCGAGGTGGCACTTCCCCTCGAAGCGATCAACCGGGAGGCTGCCCGGGAGAAGTCCATCCGCCACGGACATCCCTCGACCCTGCACCTGTGGTGGGCACGCCGGCCGCTCGCCGCATGCCGTGCCGTGCTCTTCGCCCAGCTCGTCGACGACCCCTCTGCTCATCCCGATCGCTTCCCCACCGAGGAAGCCCAGGAACAAGAGCGCCAACGGCTCTTCCGACTCATCGAGCGTCTGGTCCCCTGGGAAGCCACCCAAGACGAGGCGGTGCTGGCTGAGGCGCGCGAGGAGATCCGCCGGTCCTGCGGAGACAATCCGCCCGAGGTACTCGACCCCTTCTGCGGTGGCGGGTCGATCCCCCTGGAGGCCCAGCGCCTCGGGCTCGTCGCTCATGGGAGTGACCTGAACCCGGTTGCCGTGCTCATCACCAAGGCCCTCATCGAGCTACCGGCCAAGTTCGCCGGCCAACCGCCTGTTCACCCGCGCGACGGTGACGGCCGACTCGCGGTCGAGAGCTGGCGAGGCGCCCAGGGACTCGCCGAGGATGTCCGCTACTACGGGGCCTGGATGCGCGACGAGGCAGAGCGCCGCATCGGGCATCTCTACCCACAGGCCACCCTCTCCGACGGCCGTACGGCAACGGTCATCGCGTGGATCTGGGCGCGTACCGTCACCTGCCCGAACCCAGCCTGCCAAGCCACGATGCCACTGGTCCGGTCCTTCTGGCTCGGCAAGAAGAAGGGCAAGGAAGCCTGGGTTCGCCCCGTGGTGGAGGGCACCAGGGTGCGCTTTGAGATCAGCCACGGGTCATCTGGCCCTCCCGTTGAGGGCACCGTCGGACGCACGGGCGCGATCTGCATCGTGTGCAGCTCGCCCGTGCCGCTCGCCCATGTTCGATCAGAAGGCAAGGCCGGGCGTATGGGAGCCCAGCTCATGGCGATAGTGGCGGAGGGCAACCGGCAGCGTATCTACCTGCCCCCAGAACCCGATCACGAAGGAGTCGCCGACGTGCCTCGGCCCGGCGGCGAGCCCGACACCGAGTTGCCCGAACAAGCCCTTGGCTTCCGGGTCCAGGGCTACGGCATGACGCGCCACGCCGACCTGTTCACCAACCGCCAACTCACCGCCCTCTGCGCCTTCTCGGATCTCGTGGGCGAAGCGCGCCAGCGCATCATCGCCGACGGAGGTAAGCCCGCCTATGCCGACGCTGTGGTGACGTACTTGACCTTCTTGGTAGGCAAGATCGCTGATCGAAACTCAGCGATCTGTACTTGGGATAGCAGTCCGAGCAAGGAGACTCCGAGAAGCACCTTCGCTCGTCAAGCCATTCCAATGACTTGGGACTTTGCTGAGGGAAACATCTTCGCCGCGGCAAGCGGTAATTTCAGTGATGCCATCGCGTTCGAAGCTGCAGCGATCGACGGCTTACCCGCCCACCGTGGCGACGCGGCCCAAGCTGATGCCACGGGAGAAAGGCTGGAACGGAGCCTTCTCATTTCTACTGATCCTCCGTACTACGACAACGTCGGCTACGCGGATCTCTCGGATTTCTTCTACGTCTGGCTCCGTCGCTCTCTGGCACCCACCTACCCTGTCCTGTTCTCAACGATGCACACGCCGAAGTCAGCAGAACTCATAGCTGATCCCTTCCGTTGCGATGGCGACAAGCTGAAGGCCGAGCAGCAGTTCGAGAAGGGCTTCGAACGAGCATTCGCGAGCCTGCGTAAGGCGGCTGACCCGGCGTACCCACTCACCGTCTTCTACGCGTTCAAGCAGTCCGAGCACGACGAGAGCGGCGTGGCCTCTACCGGGTGGGAAACGATGCTCGCCGGCCTACTCCATTCGGGGTTCGCCGTTACGGCTACCTGGCCTATGCGGACCGAACTCGGCAATCGTATGCGCAACCAGGCGAGCAACGCCCTCGCTTCGTCGATCGTTCTCGCCTGCCGCCCCCGCAGCGAGACCGCTGGGATCACGGACCGGCGCGGATTTCTCGCCGCGCTGCACGCTGAGCTGCCCAAGGCGCTGCGCGAGCTGCAACAAGGCAACATCGCTCCAGTGGACCTGGCCCAGGCAGCGATCGGCCCGGGGATGGCAGTGTTCTCGCGCTACGCGAAGGTGGTCGAGCCGACCGGCGAGACGATGCCGGTGCGCAGCGCGCTGACGCTCATCAACCAGGTGCTCGACGAGGTCCTCGCCGAGCAAGAAGGCGAGTTCGACGGGGACACTCGCTTCGCCATCAAGTGGTTCGAGCAATACGGCTTCGACGAGGCCGGCTACGACCCCGCCGAAGGTCTGGCCCGAGCGACGAACGTGTCGGTGAAGGGCCTTGAGGAGGCCTGCATCCTGATCGCTCGGGCCGGGCGGGTCCGACTGCTCCGGCGCGCCGAGCTCGCCCCAGACTGGGACCCCACCGCCGACACGCGTATGCCGGTGTGGGAAGTCACTCAGCAGTTGGTGAAGGCGCTGTGGGACGACGGTAGCGAGTCTGGCGCAGCAGACCTGGTGCGCCAGCTCGGTGGACTCGGCGAAGTGGCACGCGATCTCGCGTATCGCCTCTATGCGATCTGCGAGCGTCGGGGCTGGGCCGAGGATGCCCTCGGGTTCAATGCTTTGGTCACGTCGTGGCCCGAGATCCTCCGACGGGCCGGCTCACCGGGGTCAGTCCAGCCGGAGCTTGGGTCATGAGCCCGGTCACCTACGAGGTGCGCGACGGCAAGGCCCGCTACGACGGTCGGACCTTGTCCGAGTGGGTCCCCGATGTCGTGGACGCCGTCGTGAGGGCTTGTGACCCCGAACAGGTGCTCCTCTTCGGTTCCGTCGCCCGCGGCGACGACGGCCCGGACTCCGATCTCGACCTGATGGTGGTGCTCTCCTCCATCGACTACGCCAAGCGCCACGAGCTCGAGGCGGCACTCTACGGCGCCCTCGGCGGCTCGGTCCCGGTGCAAGTCTTTGTCACCGACCGCCGCGAGTGCGAGCGCCGCCACGACGTAATCGGCTCGATGCACTACTGGCCGCTTCGGGAAGGACGGGTCGTCTATGCCCGAGCTGCCTGACAACAGCTTCGACGAGGCCCGCCGGTGGCTGGCGAACGTCGAGGACGACCTCCATGCGATGCGCGCCGTCGCCCGGGACCCCGAATCCCCCGGTCGCATGGTGTGCTTTCTTTCCCATCTCGTCGTCGAGAAGGCCCTGAAAGCCACGCTCATCGACGCAGGAATGCCGTTCCAGAAGACCCACAACCTGCTTGTCCTGCACGACTCGTGCGTTGGGCTGGGGCGCCTTGTCGAGCTCGACCGACAGCTGTTGGCGTCGTGCAACCCGTGGGCGGTCGACGGGCGCTACGCGGATGACCTCGCCGAGGCGGACGCCGAACTCGCGAACCGTTTGGCGGGGCTTGCCGAGCATGTGGTGGCCGAGGTGCGACGAGAGCTAGGAGCAGAACGTGGCCGTCAGTAACCGGGAGCGGGTCGGTAGGGCCTTCGAGGTGCTGGCTACGGGGCTTGCACCGTTCGTCGACCGCCAGATGGCTTCGGTGCACGGTGAGGGTTGGCTGGAGGGCTTCGTCGACTCCGGCCCGCGCAACGCCGCGCCGGCGTCGCTTCGCGATCCGGCGTTCTTGTTGAAGGTGATGACCGAAGCGTGGGACGCCGCGTTTCGCAGCCGGCTCACCCGGACCGACCGCAACCTCGTGTTCGAGCTGCGCGACGTCCGCAACCGCTGGGCGCACAACGACGCGTTCAACGCGGACGACACCTACCGGGCCCTCGACTCGATCGAGCGGGTGCTCGTCGCTGTCGACGCCAGCGAGGCCGCAGAGGTCGGCCGCTCCAAGACCGAGCTGATGAGGCTTCGCTACGAGGCCGACACCCGCAAGGCCGGAGCAGCAGCCCAAGCAACCACGGGGGCGGTGGCGGGGCTTC
>JAKAZH010000194.1 GCA_021815935.1 Actinomycetes bacterium | reverse complement strand
TCGATACGAGTCGGAGCTGTCGTCGATCGACGACCGAATCGAACTAGCCCCTGCGCGCTTCGACTATCCGAGCGCCGAATGCCTTGCGGCAATGACCGCCGATATGGGGGGAGTTGAGGCGGCTCTCGTCTCGGCGCGCTATATGCGGGAAGCAGACGTACGTATCGGATGGGATCAGCGCTGATGGCCGCCGGGGAAACCGCGAGACGGGGGCCGGATCCGATCGAAGTGCACCTGGTCCTCATGAGGCGCCGTCATCTGCGTCGGGTCATCGAGATCGAGCACAAGGCCTACCCGAACCCGTGGTCGCTCGGCCTGTTCCTAAGCGAGCTCGGCCAACGCCAGACGCGCCACTACGTGGTGGCCCGTGTCGGCGGTCGCGTAGTCGGCTACGCGGGACTGATGGTCGGCTACGAGGAGAGCCACGTGACGAACATCGCCGTCGACCCGGCTTGGCAGCGCCATCAGATAGGAACGCGGCTGCTGATCAACCTGCACAGCGAAGCCCTTCGGCGCGCTACGAGAAACATGACGTTGGAGGTCCGGATGTCAAACACGGCCGCTCAGGCGATGTACCGGCGCTTCGGTTTCGAGACCGAAGGGATACGCAAGAGCTACTACTCCGAGAACGGCGAGGACGCTTTGGTCATGTGGGTGCACGACATTGATTCGAGCATCTACCTGGAGCGCCTAAGGCGAATCAGTGGCGCAATATCCGGGGTCACGATCGATTCAACCGGGCCTGGTCCCCAGTGGGGTCCGAAGTGACGTCGATCCTGGCGATCGAGACGTCCTGCGATGAGACCGCCGCCGCGGTCGTCGTCGACGGGCGCAACATCGCAAGCTCTGTGGTGTCGAGTCAGGTCGACCTGCACGCGGCATTCGGCGGGGTCGTTCCCGAGGTGGCGGGGCGTGCCCACATCGACCTGTTGACCCCCGTGGTAGGCGAGGCGCTCGCCCGGGCCGGGATCGTACGGGGTGACCTTGATGCGGTGGCTGCCACAATCGGACCTGGGCTCATCGGCTCGCTGCTGGTCGGGGTGAGTGCAGCGAAGGCCTACTCGATAGCGTGGGGGCTACCATTCGTCGGGGTCAACCACATGGAGGGGCACCTTCACGCGGCCTTCCTCGAGGATCCGGACATGGCGCTCCCGGCGGCCGTCCTTCTCGTGTCGGGCGGCCACACGATGATCGTCCACATGAGTGCCGAGGGCCGCTACCGCCTTGTCGGTCAGACTATCGACGACGCGGCGGGCGAGGCTTTCGACAAGGTTGCTCGTTTCCTAGGGCTCGGCTACCCCGGCGGCCCGGTGATCGACAAGCTGTCGGCGACGGGCAATCCTGCGGCCGTGGCCTTCCCGAGAGGCCTTCGCGGTCAAGGTTTTGACTTCTCCTTCAGCGGCCTGAAGACGAGCGTCATCAACTACGTCCGCAAGAACCCTGACGCTGATGTCAAGGACGTCGCTGCAAGCTTCCAGGCTGCCGTCGTCGACGTTCTGGTGGACAAGCTGCGTGCCGCCGCGGCGAAGCTCGACGCGAAGTCCATATGCATAGGTGGGGGCGTCGCTGCGAACTCCGCCTTGCGAGCGGCGGTGGCCGAAGTTGCCGCATCGGACGGCAGGGCTTGTTTCCTTCCAAGCCGGGCTATGTGCACCGACAACGCTGCCATGGTCGGGGCGACCGCCTGGTACCGACTCCGAACCGACGGGCCGACGCCACTCGATGTCGCCGCGAACCCAAACTTGAAGCTCCGCTTCGAGGTCTGAGAGTCCCGTCCCGGTTGAGGGGCGGCAGCTCTGCGGGTACCTCCGGAGAGCGTCACCGGGTTTTCTCCGAGAAAACACGTCCTGAGGGGAGAAAGCTGGTTGAACTAGTCCGGCGCGCCCGCTAGTCTTAGCACTCGTAACCCGAGAGTGCTAACAACCTATGGAGGCGCACTGATATGAGTCTGCAGCCACTCGACGACCGGATCGTCGTACGCCCGAGCGAAGCCGAGGAGAGGACCGCTTCCGGTCTGGTCATCCCCGACACAGCTAAAGAGAAGCCACAGCAGGGCGAAGTCCTCGCTGTCGGCCCAGGACGGCGCGCCGAGAGCAGCGGCGAGCTGATCCCGCTCGACATCAAGGTGGGCGACAAGGTGGTCTACTCCAAGTACGGCGGGACGGAGATCACCATCGACGGCGAAGACCTGCTGATCCTGACGAGCCGGGACGTCCTGGCGAAGGTGAGCTAATGGCCAAGCAACTCAAGTTCGACGACAAGGCACGTCGCGGTCTCGAGGCCGGAGTCAACCAACTGGCCGACACGGTCAAGGTGACTCTCGGTCCCAAGGGCCGCAACGTGGTCATCGGGAAGAAGTTCGGAGCCCCGACCATCACCAACGACGGTGTAACGATCGCCCGTGAGGTGGAGCTCGAGGACCCGTTCGAGAACATGGGTGCGCAGCTCGTCAAAGAGGTTGCGACCAAGACGAACGACGTTGCAGGCGATGGCACCACTACCGCAACCGTACTGGCCCAGGCGCTGATCCACGAGGGTCTGCGCAACGTCGCCGCCGGCGCCAACCCGATGTCGCTGAAGCGCGGCATCGAGAAGGCCGTTGCTGCTGCGGTCGCTGCGATCAACTCCCAGGCCAAGGAGATCGACGGCAGGTCGGAGATAGCCCAGGTGGCGTCCATCTCGGCTGCTGATACCTCAATCGGCGAAGTTCTCGCGGATGCGATCAGCAAAGTCGGCAAGGATGGCGTCGTAACGGTCGAAGAGTCCAACACCTTCGGTCTGGAGCTCGACTTCACCGAGGGTATGCAATTCGACAAGGGCTACCTCTCGCCGTACTTCGTTACCGACGCTGAGCGCCAAGAGGCGGTCCTCGAGGATCCTTACATCCTCATCGCCAACTCCAAGATCAGCGCGGTTCACGACCTGGTTCCGGTCCTGGAGAAGGTCATGCAGGCAGGCAAGCCGCTTCTGATCATCGCCGAGGACGTGGACGGCGAAGCTCTCGCCACCCTCGTCGTCAACAAGATCAGAGGCACTTTTACCTCAGTGGCAGTCAAGGCCCCCGGATTCGGCGACCGTCGTAAGGCGATGCTTGGCGACATGGCGACCCTCACCGGTGGTCAGGTCATCTCCGAGGAGGTGGGTCTCAAGCTCGAGAACACCACGCTCGACCTGCTCGGCCGGGCCCGGAAGGTGGTCATCGACAAGGACAACACCACCATCGTCGAAGGCGGCGGTTCGGAAGCAGACGTAAAGGGCCGCATCGCCCAGATCAAGCGCGAGATCGACGACACCGACTCCGACTGGGACCGCGAGAAGCTCCAGGAACGCCTGGCGAAGCTCTCGGGCGGTGTTGCCGTGGTCAAGGTGGGCGCTGCTACGGAAGTGGAGCTCAAGGAGAAGAAGCACCGCATCGAGGACGCCCTGTCTGCGACGCGCGCTGCGATCGAGGAGGGCATTGTCGCAGGCGGCGGTACCGCTCTGCTTCGCAGCCGCCCGGCTGTAGCGGAGGTCGTTGCCTCGCTTTCTGGCGACGAGGCTACCGGTGCGTCGATCGTGATGCGTGCACTTGAGGAGCCCCTCAAGTGGATAGCGATCAACGCCGGCCTTGAAGGCTCGGTGATCGTCCAGCAGGCCGAGCGCGAAGTCGGCTCGATCGGACTCAACGCCGCTACAGGCGAGTTCGTCGACTTGGTCAAGGCCGGCGTCATCGACCCGGCCAAGGTGACCCGCTCTGCCCTGCAGAACGCGGCGTCGATTGCAGCGCTTCTGCTAACCACGGAGGCACTCGTAGCCGACAAGCCCGAGAGGAAGTCTGCTGCAATGCCCGGCGGCGGCGGCGGCGGTGGCGGCATGGGCGGCATGGGAGGCATGGGAGGCATGGGCTTCTAAGCCACTTCCAAGCCCACCCCATCTCCAGGCGGCGTCAGCCCAATCGGCCGGCGTCCGGCTGAGATCCGGCTCGCGTGCGGATGAGATAGATGAGCG
>JAKAZH010000193.1 GCA_021815935.1 Actinomycetes bacterium | reverse complement strand
GATCCACGGAGCGCGGGTGCTCCAGATCCGGGGGAACTTCGACGTCGCCCTCGATATCGTGCGAAAGCTGGGAGACGCCGCACCGGTCACCATTGTCAACTCGATCAACCCGTATCGTATCGAGGGACAGAAAACCGGCGCCTTCGAGATAGTCGACGTGCTGGGCGAAGCGCCCGACTACCACTTCATACCCGTCGGCAACGCAGGCAACATCACCGCCTACTGGAAAGGCTACCGGGAGTACCAGGACGCCGGGATGCTCACGAGGCTTCCACGGATGATGGGCTTCCAAGCTGCCGGGGCTGCACCACTCGTATTGGGTAGGCCGGTCGAGGCGCCCGAAACGATCGCCACAGCTATCCGAATCGGCAAGCCTGCCTCGTGGTACGGGGCGACGTCGGCAGCGAGCGAGTCGGGTGGGGGCATCGACTCTGTCACCGACGACGAGATACTTTCCGCATACAGGTATCTTGCCCAAGAGGAATCTGTGTTCTGCGAGCCGGCGTCCGCTGCGTCAGTTGCAGGGCTTCTCAAGCTGGGAGTGCCCGCCGGTTCGACGGTGGTATGCGTATTGACCGGCCACGGCCTCAAGGACCCTGACGTGGCTATCGGTCAGATTGCGGTACCGAGGGCGGTGGAAGCTGACGTCGACGCGGTGCGCGCCGAGCTCGAACTGTAGGAACCGTTATCACTGCCAGACCCGTCGTGGGAATAGTTACAACGGCGGGTTGCTAGGTCCGCCGCCCGCCGGCATGAACTGCTCGCATACCTGCTAATGTGGAGGAAGTCGTCGATGGTAAAACCACCGACGGTGCACCGCCGAGATGCGCCCATCGAACGAGATGCAGCGCCGGGACCCCGGTTCGAGGCGGTTCGTGCACCCGCCCGGTTTCTCCCGCTCGCAAGGGCGATCGAAGCTGCGGCTGACCGTCCCGACCCATCTCCCCTCACTTTTCAGAGGACAGCACCTACGAGGTTGTCGATGAGCGAACCGCAGCTCGAACGCTCGGTATTGCAAGCCAAGGACCGCGACGAGCTCGTCGCCATCGCAGGAGCCCTTGGTGTGGCTCCGCCGAGCCGAGCGAAGAAAGCGGACATAATCACCCAGATTTTGAGGGCAACAGGCATCGAAGCCGAGCCCTCAGCCGATGGCGGTGGCAAGCCCGGGGATGCCGGCGCAACCTCCGGCACCGGCGCAACCTCCGGCACCGGGGTGGGCGATGCCCCTACAGTCGACGGTGCTGTCGCGCCCGTTGCATCTCGGAGAAGGGCGCGGACTCGCCAGGCGGCGCCCGAATCGCCAGGTGTTGAAGATTCGGATGTGCCCACCACGGCTACCAGCGCTCCCTCCACCGGGCGAAAAGTGGCTCAGGCTCCGCTACAGCTCGGTTTCGAGACTGACGCATCCTCAGGTGAGACCCCTGCCAGGGACGGCTCCGCCACCAGCGCGAGCAAGGAAGATAGCCGGTCAGCGGACACGGTTGCGGGCCCCACCCTATCGAGACCACCTCTGTCTTCGCGGCAATCGACAGCCCGAAGAGATGCCATGAGCGTCAGATCGCCGGTGGCGGCCGGTCGGGCGGCTCCGGGAACCTCCGCCGAGGCACGCACCGCCACCGTGCCGCCCCGGCCTGAGCCATCACCACGAGGGTTTCAGGGCAGGCTTCCATCGGCTCCAAACGGGGTCGGCGGTGCGGGGAGGCCGGGTGCGCCGGGTGCGCCGGGGGGCTTGTCGAACTCGGGTGCGATGGGCGCGTCAGGATCTTCGGGCTCTGCGGGTGGACCCGGCAGTGGGGGCGGACCCGGCTCTGGCGGCGGACCCGGCTCTTCGAGCCAAGGAGCTTCTTCTTTCGGTGGCAGACCTCCGGCCTTGGCGCAGTCGAGGAGCGACTTCGGCCGCCAGCCGTCCCGGAACGGAACCATCGACACCGGCGACACCCAAGGCGACGACGGCCAGGGCCTCGACGCAGACCAGGCGAACCGCAGAGGCCGCCGCCGCCGTGGCCGTGACCGCTTCGACCGGCCGGAACGCGACCTGCCTGGCCAGACCTCGGAGACTCCCTATAACGGCGAGCCGATCGCCGTCTCCGGGTACCTTGACCTACGCGACGAAGGCTACGGGTTCCTTCGAACCAGCGGTTTCCTCTCGGGCCCAGGCGACATATACGTGTCGATCAGCCAGGTTCGCCGGTTCTCGCTGCGTCGAGGTGATCACGTCGAGGGAGCCGCCCGTCCCGCCGGCGGCAGCGAAAAATTTCCTGCGCTTCTCAGAATCGACACGATCTCGGGACTGACGCCGGACCAGGCAAGGGAACGCCCTCGCTTCGAGGCCCTGACACCGCTTTTTCCCGACACCCGTCTCAAGCTCGAACTGCCGACCCATCCCGACAACGACACCGCCCGGATCGTCGATCTGATCTCGCCCATCGGCAAGGGTCAGCGCGGCATGATCGTGTCGCCGCCGAAGGCAGGTAAGACAACCGTTCTCAAGCAGATCGCACACTGCATAGAGGTCAACAACCCCGAAGTGCACCTCATGGTCCTCCTCGTCGACGAGCGGCCCGAAGAGGTCACCGACATGGTCCGCTCCGTCAAGGGCGAGGTCATCTCCTCGACGTTCGACCGCCCGGCGGAGGAACATATTGCGGTAGCGGAGCTCGCGCTCGAGCGCGCAAAGCGCATGGTGGAGCTGGGCAAAGACGTCGTCGTCATCCTCGACGGGATCACCCGACTCGCGCGGGCCTACAACCTGGGCGCTCCGCCGTCGGGGCGTATCATGTCGGGTGGCATCGACACAGCTGCCCTCTACCCACCGAAGAAGTTCTTCGGGGCGGCGCGGAATATTGAGGAGGGAGGATCGTTGACTATCCTCGCCACCGCGCTAGTCGAAACCGGGAGCAGAATGGACGAGGTCATCTTCGAGGAGTTCAAGGGCACAGGGAACATGGAGCTTCGCCTCGACCGCCGACTCGCCGAGCGGCGGATCTATCCTGCTATCGACGTCAACGCCTCCTCGACACGCCACGAGGAGTTGTTGTTCGAGCGGGGACAGCTCCAGCAGGTGTGGAAGCTGCGCCGGGTGCTCAACGCCCTGTCCGGCGAAGGTAACCCCGGGGCCGGAATGGAACTGCTACTCGATCGGCTCAAGTCGACGAAGACGAACAGCGAATTCCTTGCAGAGGTGGCCAAGAGCGCCACTCCAGCGATCTGAGAGAAGGTTTAGAGATGAAAACTGAAGTCCATCCCACCTACGTCACCGCCAGCGTGACCTGCTCCTGCGGCAACACCTTCGTCACGCGTTCGACGAAGCCCGAGCTGCACACCGAACTGTGCAACGAGTGCCATCCGTTCTACACGGGCAAGCAGAAGCTCGTCGACACCGGTGGACGAGTCGAGCGCTTCGAGCGTCGGTACGGCCGACGGGGGCAAAAGTAGGCAGATCACGGGCGACATCTTGCCGGCCCGGGCAGGCCCGCTGAGCAATCCAGGCAGCCCGGAGCGCCTGGATCATCTCCGACAGGTGAAGTTGAGGACCCTTGTCGGCGACCGCTGGGGTAGGCGTCGGGCCGAAACTTCTATGGCGCGGGCGATCCCGGGAGGGGCTGTCCTTGTCGAAGGCTCCGCTTCTCACGCGTGGGTTCTGATCGACGACGGCGAGCCGACACGGCTCGGCCCCGGCCTGCTCGTATCCGCGAGTCGCGGCGTCCGGTCTCTAGATGTCCTGGTCGACGGTTCCCCGTCGGCCGCCGGAATAGTCGCGCGGCGAGCCGCGTACCTGTCCGGAGTTCAAGTCTGGCAAGTTCACGGACGACTGGTCGAGCCGGCATCGCCTGCTGCAGTATTGCCCGATCATGACGCCCCCCGCCACGAGACGGTCGCCCTCCTAGAAGCCCACGGCCTCGAAGCCGTGTTCGAGCATGGTGTACTGCGCGGCGAGATCCTTGGCCTCGAAGTTGCACGGACCGTCGGAGATCGCCTGGAGGTGGGAGTAGGCCGCTACGACCGTAGTGCCCGGATCGAGATGAGG
>JAKAZH010000010.1 GCA_021815935.1 Actinomycetes bacterium | reverse complement strand
TGACCACGGGTGACCGGCTCGCGGGTACCATCAACCCTACATTCCGCAGGTCGGGTGACCCCTTTATCGTGAATTTCCCGGCGTCCGGCACGCTGCCCGGTAGGCACGATGGGCGACCTTCAGCAAGGTGAGGATCTGGCGCTGAAGAGGGTCAAGCGTCGGCGGAGACACCGCGACAAGCTCCCCGGCGTGGAAGATGGCCGTCGAGCTGAGCGGTTCGAGCAGCTCGAACACGCGGGCGGCGGTGGGGTCGGTGCACGCCCGGTCCTTGTGGTAGCGGGGCAGGCTGGCGATGCCGGCGGTGGCCATCGCTCAGCGCAGGTCGCGCTCACTGAGCGCGTGCACGAGAAGCGCCACGCCGACGAGCGGATCCAGACGATCCGGTAGCCCTCCGGCGAGCAGCTCGGCACCTCGACTGCGAGGTAGACCTCGTCAGGATCGTCCTTGCGCTTTCCCGGTCGGCGTGCGATCTCCTCCCAGACCACCGCTCCCGACGCGATCCATGCCCGCCCCACCCCGTCCTCCTTGCGGGTCTTGGGCAAGATGGTGAGGAACCGTCCGCCGCCTTCGGCGATGTGGTCCATGTCGTCGCGGGTGGCGAGCTTGGAGTCCGCGACCTAGGTGAACGATGCGGTGCCGAGCATTGAGACGAGCTGGTCCCATGTGCAGATATGGGTGGTCGAGTCTTCGGTGGAGCCGTCGACCAGGCGATGCGCGATCGGCACCGCGCCATCCGCGCTGACCGTCAAGATCTCGACGAGCTGCAACAGGTCCCCGCGGTGGTCCTTCGAGAAGCCCCGCTCGGGGATCGGCGGCCGCACCCCGGCGCGCGAGGTGCCGGTGGCGTTGCGGTAGGCGCCGTAGAGGGTGATCGACGTGGAATCGTTGTGCAGCTCGGAGACGTGGATCCCAAAGCGGCGGATCGCCCGGAGGCTGAGGGCGGTGAGCAGGCTGGCCCGGTCCGATGAGAACAGCTCGTCGAGGGCTCGTCCCACCCGTCGTCGTTGAGCAGCCTCGCCTCGCCGTCACACAGGCCGAGGAGCGCCGCGTCGCAGCCGGCCGCCCACGCCGACAGCCCGTAGAGGGGTTGGCGCCGAAGGGCAAGGTTGCGCACGCGGACACCGATCGCCTTGGTCGAGGTGATCCGGCAACGGGGGTCCGGCTCGGGAGATAGGAGGCCACCAGCTCGTCGAAGCCGAGCCGGGCGAGCACGGCGTTCACGACCGGCAACGCGCCGATGGCTCTCGACTCGACCCGAAGGGCGGCGGGGTCGACCTGGACCCGGCCCGACCGTGACTGCATCATGCCCCCAGTCTGGTACTGTGGACTCCCAGAGTGGTGGATACCAGCGAAGATGAGGCCGAAGGAGGCGATGTGGCCCAGCCGAGCACGCAAGACGAAGCGAGCCGTGAGGCCATCGCCGCCCGTCTCGCCGCAGCGGGCTTCGCGCTACCCGGCAGCCTGCTCGAGCGAACAATGCGCTGCGGGAAGCCGAGCTGCGCATGCAAGGCCGACCCGCCGAAGCTGCACGGCCCCTATCACCAGTGGACGCGCAAGATCGAGAACAAGACGGTCACTGTCAACCTGACTGACGACCAGCACGAGCGCTACGGGGCATGGTTCGCCGAGGCGCAGCGGTTGCGTGCCCTACTCAGCGACCTCGAGGATCTCTCCCTCCGGATCGCTTCGCGTGGCGAGCATTTCGGTCCCCGAAAATCACGCAGAAGGCGTCAACCGACCTGCGGAACGTAGGATCGACCCGGTTGGCGATGGGCCTTCGGGATGTGTCCTGCACGGCAGGTGGCTGGCGGTCACCGCCCGCCTGAGTGGGGGGTCGCATCCCCAGGGACCCCCGGCCGAGGTACTGTGCACCCCCTGATGGTCATACCGGTGCAGACCCCGGCGGTCGGTCCGGCGGCCACGGCGAGGCAGGTTGCAGGCCGCGCCAAGCGGGAACGCACTCGGGGAGAGGCGGCTACGCTGGTGACGACTGTTGTCGTGGTGTTGGTATCGGCTCTGGCCGGTTGTTCGTCGGTACCCTCGGCCGGCTTCTCTGTGTCGCGCAACCTGCTTCTGTATGGCTCGACGCGTTTCACCGTCAGCGGCACGGTTGACTACGTGCTGCCTTTCTACAACGACCGGGGCGGCGGTGTCGACAGCGGGTTGGCCCGGATCACGCAGGCCGACTATCAGCAACGGGAAGTCTCATTTGCGGCTATGCGTCGTGACGGACTCAACCTGGTGCGTATACCGGTGGGGCTGACCGACTACAGCCGTGACACTTACGGGCTCGGGGGCCCCAAGGGCTACCTCAGCCGCCTGGAGCAGACTGTCCGGGCGGCCGACAGGGCTGGACTCAAGGTTGTGATCAGTTGGTGGGACAGTCTGGGTTGGGGCTCGGATCTCCTGAACCGGTATCGGCAGCTCTGGTCGATGATGGACGCGGTGGTCAAGGAGGTGGGCCACGACCCGAACGTGATGTTCGAGCCCTACAACGAGCCGAACGGGATCGACTGGACGGCATGGACCGAGGTGATGAAGGCCACCCTCACTGAATGGAGGCAGGTCTTCCACTACAAGGGAGTCCTGATTCTCGACACCATCAACTACTCGTGGGATCTCGCCAGGTCACCGCTGGCTGCGGTCCAATCGGCCGATCGAGCACTTCAGGGCGGGGCCGCGCAGGTGGTGTTCGCCAATCATCGCTATCCCGACGGTGAAACCTGCCCGTGCGGGGTGGCTCTGCAGGGCTTTCAGGACTCACTCGAGCGGTGGGCGTCCAGCTTTCCTATTATAGGCACCGAGTACGGCGTATACAGCGCCGGGTACGCTCCGAATGACGAGTGGATGAGCGCACTGCTTGGCAAGGTTCCGGCGATGGAGCGGGCGGGCTTGAACGGAGCCATCCTATTCGTGTGGAACTGGGTCGATCCCAATTCCCTCAGCCACGGTCCGGGTGGCCGACTCACTGCCTATGGCCGGTTGGCTTTGCACCAGCTCTGGCGGGCCGGCTGATACCTGATTCCACCGGGTCGGGCAGGACTGCTATAAATTGTCGGTGGGCCGGGTCAGTAGCCCTCTGGACCGGTGGATGTTCGAGCGCATCGGGAGTCGCAGTGTCCCTTCTCGCTGCCGGGCCCCGGCAGGGACTGCAGCTATTCGAGGGTAGAGGTCAGGTGTGATGCGGTTTCAGAGGCCGGCAGAACTGTCGGTACAAACACCTCTGGTCAGTGTCTGTATCACCTCTTACAACTACGGAAGGTTCCTCGGTCAGACGCTCGACAGCTGCTTCGCCCAGACCTATCCGCACATCGAGGTCATCTTGGTCGACGACGGATCGACCGACGACTCGCGGAAGGTGATAACGTCCTACGGCGCACATGTAATCTCCGTCTTTCAGGAGAATCAAGGTCAAACGGCCGCCGCCCTGCGCGGCCTCGACATGTGCACGGGTGAGATCGTCGCCTTCCTCGATTCTGACGACGTCTTGTACCCGGGGACCATCGCTACTGCGGTCGGCGAATTTTTGGCTCAACCGGGCCTCTCCCGGGTCCAGTGGCGCTTGCGGATCGCTGACGCCGATCTGAAGGTGTCCTCCGGTACCGTCCCGCCGCTGTCGTGGACGGTACCAAGCGGCGATCTGCGGTCCCACGTGCTCAGCCGCCGAACCTATGTCTGGCCCCCCACGAGTGGTAACGCCTACGCCCGGTGGGCCCTCGACGTGGTGACGCCGCACATCGACCGGTCGACCCGATACATCGACTTCGCCCTGGCCGAGACCACTGCCATAGTCGGACCGGTGGCCAATCTCGATGCCCCGGGCGGAATCTTTCGGAAGCACGGCGGCAATACGACCTCCTCGCGGACCGACGTACGTGACGTGTTGCGGACCCAGATGGACAATGTGCTGGTAGGCCATCAGAACCTGCGGCGGGTCGCCAGTGCACTCGGTCTCGCCTGCCCAGTGGACCCGAGGGCGGCCGCGGATTGGGCTTTTGCCCAGTACCGGCTCGCCTCGCTTCGGCTCGACCCGGCTAACCATCCATACCCGGGGGAGCGCCCACTGGGCGTCGCATGGCAGGGTATCCGGGCAGTTGCCGGACAGCCCTGGATGGCGCTGCGAGCGCGTCTGAAGCGGATCGTTCTGTTCCTCTTGTTGGCCTCCGTACCCCGCCAGGTGGCCGAGGACCTAACCAGGCGGGCCCTGCGGAACATGCTCCCCGAACCGGCTCCCGAGGAGCGATTGGCCGCCTACGCTGCCCGACGCGTTCGCGGCATAGCCCGTAAATAGGTCTAAAGGGATATTCACTGATTATCCGAACTGTTCAGAAGCGGTGACCGGGGGTGACAGCACGCAGATAGTTTCGATTTTGACAGCGGGCTACACTATTGACCAGTCAAGAGCGCTGAGGAAGAGGTCGGTCGTGCCAGCGAGCGGGTTCAAGGGTGGGCAGCCGGTCAGCCGAGCCAGCATGATGGGAATCCCTGTGGTGGTCGCGCTGATGGCCTGCGCCCTATACCTGATACTGGGAGGGGCAGCGGCGGCCGGCGCGTCGACGCCGTCTATTTCGGTGGTTGGGGGTTTGGCGAACTCGGCGGGTTCGGGTGTGACTTCGGTTTCGGTGTCACCGGTTGGGGTGGGTGATGCCCTGCTGCTGGCGGTGAAGGTGTCTTCGGCCTCGGTGACAGTGGATTCGGTGAGTGGTGGTGGGGTGTCGGGATGGTCGCGGTTGGTGTCGCTCCAGGACGCTACATCGCATGATTCGGAGTTGTGGTGGGGGACGGTGACTTCGACGGGGGGGTCGTCGGTGTCGGTGGCGTTCTCTGGATCTGTGGTGTCGAGCGATGTGGATTTGGCGGTGCAGGAATTCTCGTCGTCGTTGGGGGCGTCGAGTGTGTGGGCCAGGGACATAGTGGGGTCGCAGAACAATGCGTCGTCGACTTCGATCCCTGGTCCGGTGTTGACGCCGACCGGTATGGGGGAGTTGTACTTCGGGTATGCGCGTACGGCTGGTTCTGCGCAGCCTGGTTCGACTCCTGGGTTTACGTTTGATCCCACGGTCGATGGGAACGTGGCCTTTTTTGATCCGGCCGTGTCTGCCTCGGTGGCTCCTAGCGCAGTGCAGTCGCCAGCCAATACGTCGGCGTCTCTGGCGGTATTGATTACGGTGTCGGCGGGTTCTGCGCCGCTCGCGGTGCCGTCTGTGTCGGGGTTGAGTCCGGCGCAGGGTTCTTCGGCGGGCGGGACAGTGGTGAACGTGTCGGGCACGAATTTCGTGGCGGGGGCGTCAGTGAAGTTCGGGTCGGTGTCGGCAACTTCGGTGTCGGTGGTTTCGGCGACGAGCCTGACGGCGAAGGCTCCGGCTGGCAGTGGTGTGGTGGACGTGACGGTGAGCACTGCGAGTGGGACCAGCGCCACCAACTCGGCCGACCGGTACACCTACACGGATGCGGCATCGATATCAGCAGTCGGCAGCCTCTTCGACACGGTATACAACTCGGGTGGCACGACGCTTGCTGTCAGCCCTCGGTCGGTCGGTGACGTGCTGGTGGTCACGGTCGACAGTCACGCAGATTTTGCGTTGTCATCGCTCTCGGGAGGTGGGGTGGAGAGATGGATCAAGGCGGTGCAGTTCGTGAGCGCCCGCGGCCACGACATCGAGCTGTGGTACGGAGCCGTTACGACCTCCGGATCGGCAAAGCTGAAGGTCTCATGGCCCAGTCCCGGGGATTATGGCTTCTGGACCGAGTACACGGCGCAGGAATTCAGCTCGGCTTACGGGGCCAAGTCGGTGTGGGATGTCGACCACTCGCAGGCGGCCAGCCTCAACGGCCCCCTCTCGACGACGATCACCTACCCGACGCTGACCCCTACGGTGCCCGGGGACCTCTATTACGGCCTAGCGGGCATCCCTGACAGCCCGGCGGTGGGCAGCACGCCCGGCTTCGTGTACGAGATCGATGCCGGCGCCAACCCTATCTGCTACGACTCCGACGTCATATCTAGTGTCACTCCGAGCGCATCGCAGTATCCGGCCGGCCTGTCGGAGAACGTAGCGCTCCTGTTGCAGGCTACCTAAGGGGGCGGGGCTATGTTTCGACGTCGGAACGGAGGTAGGTGAGCACCGACGGACAGCCGGTTGGCCCCCTGTGCCCCACGGTATCGGTGATAATCCCAACTCGGAACCGGCTGAGCTATTTGCGCCGCACTCTTCAGACGGTACTGGGTCAAACCGGTGTCGACCTCGAGGTGATTGTTGTTGACGAGGGATCGCACGACGGCACGGCGGAAATGCTGGGTTCCATTGCTGACCGGCGGGTCAGAGTGGTGCGCCATGAGACGCCCAAGGGTCTACCGGCGGCCCGCAACGCCGGTATCGCCCTGGCAACCGCCCCCTACACGGCGTTCTGTGATGACGACGACATGTGGGCCCCGGACAAGCTGGCTGCGCAGCTGGCTGCATTCGAGGCCGATCCGGCGACCGACTGGTGTGGTTGCGGGACGGTGTGGGTGAACTCCCAGCTGGATCTGGTGCGGGCCTACCAGCCTCCCAAGTCGGGTGATATCGCCGACCTGGTGCTTCAGTACAACGCCTTGCCGGCTAGCGCCTCGGCGGTGGTGGTCCGCTCGAAGAGACTGCGCCAGCTCGGCGACTTCGACACGGCGCTGAGATGGGGTGAAGACTGGGAGATGTGGATCCGGTTCGCCCTGGCTGGCCCTGTAGTGACGGTGGACCGTCCGCTCGTCGCGATCCTGCAGCACAGCCAGAACATGTCGAGCCATTCACCCCGCTACCAGCACGATGTGGCCGTCATCGCGCGCCGGTACGATGCCGAGAGGCGGGCTCGGGGAGTGCGCCTCAACCGCTCCAATCTGCTTCGGGCCCAAGCAGAGATAGAGTTGCTCAGCGGCCACAGGTGGAAAGGGCTATGGCAGTTCGTCAAGCAAGTTGGTTATGGCGACGGTCTCGGGGCCGTCAAGCGAGCGGCAGCGGCAGCGGTTGCGCCGAACACAATGCTGCGCAGGTGGGACCTGAAGCGCCGCGATGCCATTCCTCTTGCCTGGCGGCAGGAGGTCCCAGTCTGGCTCGAAGCCCTGCGAGGATAGCTTACGTCCATTGAGCGGAGAGAGCGCCCGCCGGGCTCGTGTCGGATTCTATTGTGATGCCAAATCGTGGGGGGGGGCGGAGATTGCTACCGCTACCCTGTTGGCCCGGTTACCTGATTGGATCGAGCCGGTCGTAATCGGAGTCGATGAGCACGTGGTCAACCGTCTTGCCGCGGCCTCGGGGCGGGCCCTGCTGAAGCGACTGCGGCCGCCATCAGGGTTGCGTGACCTGCGCTCGATCATCGAACACCGTCAGACCATGGTCGAGCTGCGGCTCGAGATGGTGCAGATCTCTCTCCCGTCGGCTTACGCGGGGCGGGCGGCCCTCGTTGCAGCCGCGACTGTGCGGGGGCTGACCGTGGTCGTCATAGAGCATTCCGCGCTTCATCCTGCATCCCTTCACAGCCGATACATCAAGCGCGTCCTGGAACTATCGACCGACGCCCACGTCGCAGTCGGAGATTCAGTGGCGAAGACGATCGAGACGTGGGCCCGCCTGGCCACTGGATCGATAACCGCAATCCGAAATGGCGTGGTCGACCCGGGGCCGATACCCCGGACTATCGAAGGAGGCGGCCCGGTCACGATTGCCACGCTGGCCCGGCTCGATTACCTCAAAGGCCTCGACGTACTCATCGATGCTGCCCCGAACCTGCCGGAGGTCCGCTTCCGGGTAGGGGGCGATGGTCCCGACAGGGAGCTGTTGATCCGACGGGCTGAGTCGCTGGGGGTGGCCGACCGGTTCCAATTCCTTGGTTGGACCGACCCGGCCGCCGTACTCACGGATTCGGATATCTTCGTATTGCCGTCACGTGCCGAGGGTCTCCCCCTGTCGGTACTCGAGTCCATGATGCGGGGTCTACCGGTGGTGGCCACCGACGTCGGCAGCGTGAGCGAGGCCGTTGTCGACGGATGGACCGGTTTCCTGGTTGAGCCTGGTGATCCCCGTTCCCTCGGCGTCGCTCTGGGCCGGTTGGCAGACGACGCCGAACTACGCCGGCGCATGGGTCGGGCCGGGCGGGAGCGGGCGTTGGAGCGGTTCGGCACTGGGCGGATGGTGAGCGACTACGTGCGCCTGTACGCCGAACTACTCGGTCGTGACGAAACGGGCCTGGTCGCTAGTACAAGCGACTGAAACCGAAACCCCGTCTGCGAATGGCCTCGATCACGAGCGGCAGGGCTTCCACGGTCGCTGACCGGTCCTCAGCAGATTGGCTGAGCGCACCTTCGAGGCCGTCGTGAAAGAGGATGACCTCTCCATCTCTCGGATTTGCCACGTTGCCAGCGATGCTTTCGCTTGTGGCACCCGGCTGCCAGTCCAGGGAATCAAGCGACACCACCCATGGCCGCAGCCGGGAGAAGCGGAGCGCCGGAGCATGGGCCGGGGGAATCGCAGTATTGGGCGGCCGAAAAAGGGTCACTGGCCGGCCCACCACTGACTCGACCTCCCGGCGTCCGGCGATGTACTCGGCCATGGCGGCTCGCGCCGAGAGTGCCCACATGTCAGGATGACCATCGGAATGCGACCCTACCGCGTGACCTTCGTCCACGACCCGGCGGGCAACGTCGGGGAACTGGCGGGCGCGCCGCCCCACCATGAAGAAGGTGGCAGGGACGTGAGCCTCTCGCAGCACATCGAGGATAGCGGGGGTGAACTGCCAATCCGGTCCATCGTCGAAAGTTAGGGCCACTAGCCGGTGACCGGGGGTGAGATGCTTGCGTGCTCCCGATGCCCGGCGAGCACCTCGCTTCGGGAGTGTACCGAGCCACCCGAGATAGCTGGAGGTCCGGGACACCGGGGTAGCTGCGACCATGCCGCGCTGATGCTACCAACTATCCAATCACCATCTAGATCGGGCGTGTTCTGCGCTTGATCCGCCAGTGGTTGGCAGCAGGAGCGATCGAGGACGGGAGCTGGTCAGAGACACCGGAGGGCACACCGCAGGGAGGTTCGGCGGCTCCCCCAACGCAACAGCGAACTTCGAGTTCGAGGTCGGCCTCGTCTATCGACGAGGCGAGAACCTCTGGGGAAGCCGGCGACGAGGGTCCACCATTGGGCGTGGACGCTCAAGGTAGTATCTAAGTGTCATGCCGGAAGGACGCCGGGCTCGGGCCGAGCAGGTCGCCAAACGGGTCAACGCCGCGCTCGAGCTGCTGGATGGCGGTCTGGACGTTCCCGACGCCACCCGAGACCTGGCTCGGCGCTACCGGCTCTCCGAGCGCCAGGCCCGACGCTACGTGGACCGAGCCCGGCACGAAGGCGAGATGGATATCCCGGCCCGCAAGGTCGTCTTCACGGTCAAGTTGCCGGCGATCCTGGTTCGCCGGGTGCGCCGGGCGGCGGCGGCCACCGGCCAGAGCATCTCGTCGGTGGTCAGCCAGGCCATCTCGGAGTTCTTGGAGCGTCACCATGGCGGCACCGGCTGAGCGGGCTGTCGCCGTGGAGTGCGTCTTCGACCGCGCCGGCGAGGCGCTGGTCGCTCAGGCATACCGGGTCCTGGTCCCCGAGAGGTGGGGACGGTCCCTACCGCAACCGGGCGCTTCTACCGCTCGAAGTTGTATTTCGTGGCTAAGCGCATCGACGAGCATCTCGTCCGCTGGGCCATGAGGAAGCGCAAACGTTTCGACGCCGACCAGGTCGAGCGTGGGAATGGTTAAGCTCGGTCCGGCGCCGAGAGCCACGCCTATTCGCTCACTGGCACCTGATCGCCGCTACCGGTCGGACTGCAAGAGCCGTATGACGGGAGACTGTCACGTGGTGGCGCTGGTCTGCGAGAATTGCAGGCACTGGATTGTGGTTTCGGGGTGCACGGTGAGCTTGGGGATGGCGGACCGCCAGCCGAGCGCGCTCAACGACATGGACCGGTTGTGTGATGTGGTGGGGGAGAAATCGATCTACGCGCTCTTGCACCGCGAGTGCAACTACAGAGATGTGCGTGAGGTCGTGAGAGGATGCGCTGAGTAGCATCTGCTTGATGACAGGTGAAGGGGAGTCTGCAGAAGGCTTAGACGCCCCAACCGGAGAGGAGCAGCCCAGTCTCCGCTCGGCCGGTATGCGCGGTGGCCTGCTGCTGATGGTCCGTGGCGGTGTCGGGACGGTGCTGAGATTGGGCGGGATGCTGGTGGTGACCCGCCTGATCGGACCTTATGAGTTCGGTCTGTACGCCAGCGCACTGGCCTTCGTCTTGTTCCTGACCAACCTCTGTCAGATGGGTTCTGAGGTCTACTTGATCCGCCGCTCAGAGGAACCGGATCGCGCCACTTATGACACGACCTTCACCCTCCTACTCCTGATCAGCGTCGTCGGCACCGGGCTCGGGATTGCGGTTACCTATATCATCGCCGCCTTCTCGGCGCCACCCCCTTACTTCTCGGTTCTTCGGGTACTGCTGTTGTCGGTACCGCTGAACGTCTGCTGGGCGCCGGCTCAGGCCCGGTTGGAGCGGCGCCTGGACTACCGCCGTATGGCAATCATGGAGCTTGGCGGCGACTGCGTGCTCTATGGAGTCGCAGCCCCGCTGGCTGCGCTGGGCCGGGGCGCCATGGCACCCACCCTCGGTTTCATAGCCTGGCAGGGCTTCCTCTTCGTCGCCAGCCTGCGCCTGTGTCGCACCGTCCCGCGAATAGCTTGGGATCGGTGCGAACTGCGACAGTTGCTTGAGTTCGGGGCGAGCTATGCCCTCACTGGATCCCTCACAGGCTTGATCGGTCTGGCCAATCCCCTGGTGGTCGGGCACTACTACGGCCCGTCCGGCGTAGGCTACGTCAACGTCACGCAGCGGATCCTCACCGCTCTTGGCTTCGTCAATCAGGCGGCATGGCGCCTGTCCACGGTTGCCTTCGGCCGACTGGCGGGCAACCTCGAACGCACCCGTCGCACGGTTGAGGAAACCACGGTGTTGCAGGTGGTTGCCTTCGGATCAGTTCTCAGTGGATTCGGAATCGTGTCGGCCGCGCTGGTGCCCCCCCTACTCGGCAAGTCGTGGACTACTGTCACGACCTACTTTCCAGTTCTGGCCTTGGCCGCACTGGTCAACGCCACCACCCTGGTACCACAGTCACTCCTGTACGCCAAGGGACGCAACTTGACCGTAGCCATGGGCCAACTTGCCATGGGCCTCATACTCTTCCCCACCAGTATCTGGCTCACAGGTTCCCTCGGCCCTAGGGGATACACCTACGCGTTCCTTTGCTGTCAGATCGGCTCAGGCATCGTGGTGTACGCCACGTACCAGATCGTAGCCTATCGGGTAGGCTACACGATGGCCTGGGTAGCCATCTTCGCTCCGATCTTGTTCTTCCAGCCGGTGCCGGGTGTGTTTCGCCCCATCCTGTTCCTACCTGCGGCGCTGACACTCATTGTGCCCTCCGCCAGACGTCGCATCACTGGACTGGCCCGGGACCTGCTAGGCGCGGTGCGGGGCGCCACCTGAGTCGAGGCCTCGGTTGGCGACGCTGCGCTAACTTCATGGTTGGGGTCGACCGATATTTAGTGCGCGCGTAGTATAGTGAGGGTGTGGAGGCCAGCCGGGAGGAGCTCGCGCGATTCTTCGAGGTGGTCCTCCCGCACCTGAACGAGGTGCAGCGCCGTGTCGTCGCTGGAGCGATGGCGTCGGGACTCGGCCGTGGCGGGAAGACCGCGGTGGCGGAGGCTTCGGGGATGAGTCGCAATACCGTGATCAAGGCCGAGCGCGAGGTGATCGCCGGGATCGAGCCGTCTCCTCGCCAACGTGCGGTCGGCGGTGGGGACATCAAGGCGGAGATCAAGCAGCCCGGCCTCTTGGAAGCGCTCGACGCGCTGGTGAACCCCGAGACCCGGGGCAACCCGATATCGCTGTTGCGCTGGACGTCGAAGTCCACGGCGAAGCTGGCTGCAGAGCTCGTCCGCCAGGGATTTGCCATCACCGACGACACGGTGGGGAGGATCTTGAAGTCTCTCGGCTACAGCCTCCAGGCGCCGGCGAAGGAGAAGGAAGGCACATCCCATCCCGACCGCGATGCCCAGTTCCACTACCTGAACGAGCAGGCCACGTCCTTCGTCGAGACTGATCAGCCGGTGATCTCGGTCGACACGAAGAGGAAGGTGCTGGTCGGCGAGTTCTCGAACAAGGGCAGGGAGTACCAGACGGCGGGAGATCCCGTGCGGGTGAACGTTCACGACTTCGTCGATAAAGAGCTCGGCCGGGCTGTCCCCTATGGGATCTACGACCTCGCCAACGAGGAGGGGTGGGTCTCGGTCGGCGATTCAGCCGACACGGCAACGTTCGCCGTCGAGGCCATCAGGCGGTGGTGGAACGAGATGGGGAGGGCACGCTTCCCGAAGGCGACGCGCCTGCTCATCACCGCTGACGGGGGAGGCTCGCACGGCCACCGGGCCCGCCTGTGGAAGCTCGAGCTCGCCAAGCTGGCGAAGGAGACCGGTCTCGACATCACGGTCTGCCACTACCCGCCCGGCACGAGCAAGTGGAACCGGATCGAGCACAAGATGTGGAGCTTCGTCTCGATGAACTGGCGAGGACGGCCGCTCACCTCCTACCGGACGATCATCGAGCTGATCTCTGCGACGACGACAGCCACCGGCCTCACGATCCGCGCCGAGGCCGACACCAACCACTACGAGCCCGGCACCAAGGTCACTGACAAGGAGCTCGCCGCCGTCCCTCTCGAGCGCCATGACTTCCATGGTGACTGGAACTACACGATCGCTCACTCAAACCCTCGGTTAGCCCTGGGTGCTCGAAGGATCCACTGATCGTGGATGTCTCGGAGCCGTCGCTCGAAACCGGTGTGGAATAGCATCTGGGCGTATGCACTGAGGCAGCGGACCGGACGGCCACCGAGCGAACCGGTAGCGAAGAGTGTCGTCCGGTCGCTCGGCGCGCCCGGTTCTGCGAGGCTCTCCAGTGCTCTCCTGCCAATAGTCAGGAGTTCCACATGATGGCCGTCTTGATCGTCGAGTTCCCCTCGGCGTTGCATCCAGAGCGGTCGGTCATTCACTTCGGTATGTGCATATGACCGGCTGGCCAAGGATGTGATAGCACGGTTTGCGTGCCGATCGAAATCATCGATGACGATGTCAAGGTCGTCATGGGGCCGCGAAGGTCGGCCGCGTAGGGCATCGATGCCCCACCCTCCAGCCAGGAAGTAAGGGACGCCGACGGATTCGAACAGCTCCACTACGGCAAGCACCTCATCGAGATCCATGGCCCCGCGGCGCCGGGATGAGGCGATTCGGTAGAGGAGGCCGACAAGTGGCCCTGTAGGGAGCGTAGCGACCGCCTTGCGGATGTATCGCCTCGGACTGGTGGGCACGATCTTCGCAGTCTGCCTCGATTGTAGGGAGAGGTCCAAACTCTAGCGACAGGCCCAAGCGGCTCTGATCTTTGAAGGCGAGCGGCGGCGCTTCGCGTGGCTCGAGCCGAAGGCGCGCCGACACGAGATCGGAATAAGAGCGACTTACTCTCCGTACTCCGTCCGAGAGGGCGGTTAATGAGGTCTGGGCGTATCCATCTCTCCGGCTCGAACGGCGACTCGAGCTTCCCGCCCGCCGAGTGCCAGGGCTCTCCCCGGCGGGTAACCATTCAGGTAGCCTCATCACGGCTGATCTGTGGGGTCGCGTAGCTTCGGGAATTCCGTCTTCGCGTGATCCGAGCTTGCCGCCCACGGCCGATGCTGTAGCGGGCTTGGCGCAGGCGGAGCTGGTCGAGATGGTGGTCGCCTTGTTGGGCCGGGTGGAGGCCTTGGAGGTCGACAACCAGCAGTTGTGGGCCGAGAATCAGCGGCTGCGGGCCGAGTTGGCCAAGAACTCGGGGAACTCCTCGAAGCCTCCTTCTCGTGACCCTGCAGTGGAGCGCTCCCGCCAGGCGGCGGCGCGGCGGGCGAAACGTTCCCGGGACGGCAAGATTCGTCGGCCGGGCAAGCAGCCTGGCGGGGAAGGCACGACGATGGCGATGGTCGACAGCCCCGACGAAATCGTCGTGCACGCCCCCGAGGTCTGTGCCGGTTGCGGCGGGTCGCTGGCCGACGCCGAGGTCTGTGCCGGTTGCGGCGGGTCGCTGGCCGACGCCGAGATCGCCGCTATCGCCCGGCGCCAGGTGGTCGATCTACCGGTGGTGACTCCAACGGTGACCGAGCATCAGGCCCCAGACCCGTCGCTGCGCCCGGCGTGACACGACCACTGCAGCGGCGTTCCCTGACACGGTGCGCGCCCCGGTCTCCTACGGGCCTCGGGTCAAAGCGATCGTGGTGTACCTGCTGGCCCGCCAGCACATACCCGTCGGCCGGGACCGCGAGGCCATGGCCGATCTGTTCGGCCTGAAGATCTCGGCTGGGACGATCGACGCCTGCTACGCCGAGGCCGGAAGGCGCCTTCGGGGTTTCATCACCGCGTGGGCGGCGTTGTTGCGCGCTGCCGGTGCTGCACGCCGATGAGATCACCGACCGGATCGGCACTGTCACCCGCTGGATGCACGTGGTCTCCACCACCACCTACACCCTCATCCACGCGTCGGCCACTAGCGGTCTCGAAGCGGTCCGAACCGCCGGTGTACTCATCGGATACCGCGGCGTCATCGTGCACGACCGGCTCGCCCTGTACTGGAAACTGACTACCGCCCGGCAGGGGATCTGCTCCGCCCATAATGGGGCGCGGGCGGTTATGCGGAACGGCTCCGCGATCAACCGTTGGTTTGGAGCCACGGATTCGTGCGGAAACGAAAGTACGCCACTTGACGCCGCAGGACAGGAGTTGCCGTCGTTTGTGCCTCACTGCGAGTCGTGACGGGCCCTTCGCCAACCCGATACTGCGAGTGCGCCGGTTAAGAAGGTCCAGATGATCACATAGGATATATTGTGGGTACTGTCATTAAGGACGCCAATAACGACGAGAACAGCACCAAAAACAAAGCAGATGGCGTACCATGGCCAGAGACGCCACACCCACGAGAACACTGAGCTACTCCCTCACCTATTCAATGCTACTTGAAGGGATTGAATCCAACCTCCACCGCGCAACTGAGGCCAGCTTGAACGTAAGCATTCACGTGCCGGCGGGGCGTGGGGGTGGGATCCAGGGGCCGTCGGTGAAGAGTTGGCGTAGCACGGCGAGGAGGTTCAGGCCGTGTTTGGCTGCGGTTTGGATGTAGGAGCGGATGGCGGCGAATGCTTCGGCGACTTCGGGACTGTGGAAGCAGCCGGTGATCTGGTCGTGGAGCTTGGTCATGCGCAGCGACCGCTCGGCCGCGTTGTTATCGGCGGGCACCCGGGTATCGACGAGTAGGCGCAGGATGTCTTTTTGGTCGCGGCGCATGCGAGTGGCCAGGTTCCAGGCTTGACGCTCATAGATCGACCATCCGCCCTGGTGGCGCCGTCGCGGGATCGGCCCGTCGGGAAGCAACGCGAACGCGTTGTCCAAGCAGGCCTTGTAGCGGGCACGGATCTCGGCCGCCCGGTGGGATCCGACCCTGGTATGGTCAGCAGCGGCCGCTTTTTCAGAAGCGTCGTTGGCGTCGAGCAGGACGGCTGTCATGTCGGAGGTCCATCCCTTGAAGGCGTCGCTATGCCCGACGTCTTTGAGATGGCGGACAAGGTGGGCGTGACGTTGGCCGTGGCTCGCTGCGTCGAGGTAGTCGTAGGAGGCGAGACCGTCACGCACGAGCGTGCCGGCGTAGGCGCCGAGCACTCCGATGTCTTCCAGTGCTTGGCGGCCCCGGCGGGGATGGACTGCGAGCAAGGTCAACATGTGCGACGAGATGGTGTGTACCCAGTGCTTGGTGGTCCCGACCTGGGTTGCGGTCTCATCCGCGTGAAGGACCGGCTCTTCGCCGAGGATCTGCTCGAGATGCTCACTGAACGGGCCCAAGCGTGTCGCCGCCTCGAGCTGTATCCCGCAAAGCCATCCGGTGGAGACCTTCACCCCAAGCAGATCGCCGATCAGCTCCGCGCAGCGCTCATAGGGCAGGTGCTCTCGGTCCAGGAGATACAGCGCGAACGTTCGCATGTCAGGACCGAAACACGCCGGCGCTTTCGCCGCCGGGGGGAACTCAGCCGGGGTCTCGTCCCCGCACGAGCAACGGCAACGGTAAGCGACATGGTCGGTGACGACCGGTGCGACCCTGGGCAGGTCGATCACCTGGCGGGTGATCTGGCCGCACACGCTGTCTTGGTCCAGGGACGCTCCGCATCCCGACACGACAGCGGCCAGTACACGAGCGCATCATCAGGGTCGCGTCGAGCCAGGTGCCTTCCGGGCTGACCGGCCTGACCGGCCTGCTTGCCCGGGGCCCGCTTGGCCTCCTTCGCTTGCTAACTGGCCTCGGCCCGCCGTTGCGCTCTGGACTTCCTGATCTCGATACGGCCAGACGAGGGCGGCTTGAACGAGTTCGACGAATCCCGTGACGCTTCGCCCTCCAGGGTCGCCACCTTGTCCGCCAGTGCAACTACCCTCTGCGCCGCCTCCTCGTTTCGTTCCCGCCACCGTTCGTTCTCAGCCCGCAACTGCTCGTTCTCGGATCGCACAGAGTCGACCATGACCAGCGCATCGCGCACCTCTTGACGCAGCGGAACGTCCGGCACCCCACAATTCAGTCACCTATATCGCACGCTGTGGTGAACTCTCACGCGATCTCGCGGCGCCAGGACAGGTGAATGCTTACCCCCGACGTGACCTCTCTTGCCGGCATCGATGGGCTTTCCACCGTGGTGCATATCGACAGCAGGCGCTCCCTCGAGGACGTTGAGACGGTTGGCGGTTAGGCTGATCGGATGCCCGGTCGGCCGACGTCGTCCAGTTGGGGTTCCGAGAGTGCGCTGATCGTGAAGAGTCCTGTGGCCGAGGAGATCGCCGGGGTCTGGCGCCGCCGGCTGGAAAGGACGTCGGCTGGCGTACCAGCCCATGTGACCGTGCTCTATCCATTCCGGGCCGTAGGGGATCTGTCATCGGCGGACATGCACCGACTCGGGGCTCTATTCGCGCAGAGCCATCCGATCGAGTTCCGTCTTGCTCGCCTGGACTGGTTCGGCTCAAGGGTCCTATACATAAGCCTGGAGCCCGAGGAGCCGTTCCGTCATATGACCGAAGCCGTCGCCGCCGCGTTTCCCGAATGCCCCCCGTACCGAAACGCATTCACCTCGATCATTCCCCACATCACTGTGGGTGAGGAAGCGGCCGCCTGGCGAATGCGACGGGCGGCCCGGCGCCTCGCCCCCCTGCTCCCGCTGTCAGACGTGGCTTCCGACATCACCCTCATAGCGCCCTACCGATCGCGCTGGGAGGTGGTAGAGCGTTTTCCCCTCGGTTGACATTCCGAACCTCAACGGCCCGTGCCGAGGGAATTCGGCCCTGAGATCAATCGAGGGAGACGCCAACCACAATCAGGATGAGGCCAGACGGATTCGATGACAGGCCGAGGCGCCCGGCAGCCGAGGCCGCAGATTCGAGGGTGGCGGCGAACGTCGCGGATGCCGACCGACTCACGGCCTTGCCACCGAAGCCCCGACCATCCCCCCGATGACAGCGGTGGCGATAGCAGAATCAAGAGTGCTCGTGATGTGGGTGGTGGTAGGGGTGGCCATCGAGTTCGGGTTGGCGGTCGTCGCCGGACTCCTCCTCCGGCGGGCCGGGAGCCAGCTCGAGCAGGCAGATGGACAGTCGCCCGTCTTGGACCCAGTCGATTTGGCGGCCCAGGGGGGCGCAGAGGGATAGCCACCAGCAATTCATTCCCTTCCGACCGGAAGGGGTCGGCGTCATGGCGAGAGGCTCACCTCCCGGCTCGTCGCCGGCCCCGGTACATGGAGGAAGCCCCGGGTATCTGGCGGATGACCGCGACGCCGGATAAACCACAGCGAGCGGGTAACTACTCGGTTCTTCGAGCACGGACTTCAAACATGGACCGCTTGACCCGTTACTGGCACCATACTTGCCAATTGTGATCTATCGTCGGGCGGGTCGCGCTACCGACTGGATCAGCAGACGATGTCGATTCGCACGCTCTCATCACCCGCATAGGCGGCCCGTCGGCCATGTGGGTGAAGATCCGGGCGCTGATCCGCCGGGCGCTTCACTGGTCGGCCACCCCATCGAGCAACTCCTCCTCCTGCACGTGCGGGGTCGCCCGGCCAGGACGCGTGAGGCGCGGGTTGCTTCGGCTCGATGAACTGGAGGCGGCCCTCCCGACCCCAGTGGCTGCGCCGGCCTAGATGATCAATTCCAAGGGGTCAGTGGTCGTAGGCGAGCAGGGAGCGTACGGGGCGGGCGTCGATCTGTTCGTTGTGCCAGATGGCTGCGGTGAGGGCGAGCAGGCGTTGGAGCACGCGGGCTGCGACACCGGCCGCGGTGCGCCCGCCGTGGCGTTAGAAGTCAAGCTGGCCTTACAAGGTGTCGTTGATCGATTCGATGATCTGGCGGAGCGGCTTGAGGAACCGGGCGCCTGGCCGGGCAGCTTCACCGGCCATCGCTGGGCGGATGAGCGTCGCGTGGTGGTCGGCGAGGAACGTCTCCGGCTCGCGGCTGCGATAGCCGTTGTCGGCCAGGATGGCCTGCCCGCGGCGGTGATCGAGCAGGGAGGGCTCCATCTCGAGCAGGTCGCGCAGTACCTCGCGTTCGTCGGTCTTGGGGTTGGTGAGGGCAACGCAGCCCGGCGCCAGGGGTGCTGGGGCGGGCGACGTTCCCCGAAAGCTGACCGGCAGCCCAGCCGGTGTACAGATCAGGTGGAGTCGCAGTCCCCAGAAGTAGCGGCTGTGGCTGGCGCAGTAGCCGTAGCCGGCGAACCCGGCCAGGTCGCTGCGCTTGGCGGTCTCGCGGCTGCGTCCGCATTCACCTACACGTAGAAGTAGTCGACAGGCGTCCCGGGGTGGACGCCTGTCCGCCCAGGGACGGCGGCGCTCAGGCCATTGGTTGGCGGGTCGGTGGGGTCGTTCGGTGGGGTCGTTCGGTGGGGTCGTTCGGTGGGGTCGTTCGGTGGGGCCGGTCGGTGGGGCCGGTCGGTCGGGTCGGTGGAGTCGGTCTGGTTGGTCGGGACCGTCGCACATCGGTCCCGATTCTGCGGCGCCCGAAGTCGGGACCCCTCACTGCTGTTCTCGAGCGGGGAGGGGGTCCGGACTTTTAGGCCGACGAACTTGGGACCGCTTCTGGCTGGCTCCGATCAGCCCTTGCCCTTACCGGTGCCGGCGCTGCTGGTCCCGGTTCCAGCAGAGTTCGTGTCTGACCCGAGCGTGGGGGTGACGGTCGTCGCATTCGGTGCCGCGGCCGCGCCGGCGCTGCCGCCGGTCTGCTTCGCGTTGGTGGCTCCTTTGGCGTAACCGGTGCCGGTCGCGTTCCCGTGGGTCGCTCCGTTGGCGCCACTGCTGCCGCCGGAGCCGCCACTGCTGCTGCCGGAGCCGCCACTGCTGCCGCCGGACCCGGCATTGCCGCCGGACTTCGACGGGCCGGTCTGGCCGGCTCCCACCCCGTTGGACGCGCCCTTCCCCTGACCGTTACCCCCGGCGTGGCCCGAGCCGCTGCTGCCGGCCCCCCCGTTCCCGGATGAGCCGTTCCCGGCCCCCCCGTTCCCGGATGACCCGTTCCCGGATGACCCATTCCCGGTCCCCCCGCTCGCGGGCGACCCGCGGCCT
>JAKAZH010000009.1 GCA_021815935.1 Actinomycetes bacterium | reverse complement strand
AGCAGGCCGGCCCGGTCGCCTCAGCGGGCAACGGTGCCGTCGTCTCGCACCCACACGCACACTTGCGGCGCTCGGCGCGGTGCTCGGTCACAACCACCTTCACCGGGGGCAACTCGAAGACCTGGCGACGGATCACGCCCGTGACCGGTGCGGCCCCAAGACTGTTCCCGCAGCGCTCGCAGTGATCCGGCACGTGGTTCACGATCGCGTCGGATTTTCGATCTGGGCGAGGTTCTTGCCCGGCGTTCCGGGTTGCTTACCCGGCTTCTTTCCCGAGCGACGGCGCCGGGACTTGGGTGCCGGCTTGGCGTAGCGTCCGACGATGGCGGCTTCGAGGAGTTCTATCGAGACTTCGATCAGCTCCCCTCCCCGGACGGTGTCCATGGTGGGACTTGCGTTCATCCTTGCGACGAACCAGCGATCTACGCGCGTGTCCTCCCTCAACGGTTCACGTGCTACCGCGCCGGCGGCAACTCTCCATGGCATCCAAAGTCGGAGGGGCACTGCGCCATACCGACTCTGCCCCACTCCCCAGACGCCAAGCGTTGCTCACCGGGTCTACCGAAGAAGGCAAGGCCATTGGCTAGGCCTTGGTAAACCAGCACGATCGCTATCGACCACGACCGTGTATGGCCTTGCCAAACGACCATCCCAAGATTAGGTAGTGGCGCGAGGATCCTACGGCGGACTCAATCAATCATGACAGCTTCAGGCGTTGGCTGGGGCCGGCTGCTTTGTAAATGCCGCCAGCCGGTCGTCGCTGACAGGCCCGACGGAGGGGTGGTCAAGATCGCCCCGCCGGGGACACCAGCGCCTGATCTGGGCACGACCTGCCATACCATTCAACTGTGCGACAGCCTTGACGCCTAGGTTCCACGTTGCTCTGGAAGCCTTCGACAATCTGAGCCTACCGGGACTGCATGGCGGTGCTTGGCCGGGCTCCACACCGTGGTAGGCCACCGGGCTGTCGCTCAGCGCCATGCGAGTTGCGAGCTATTCAAAAGCAGTCCGGCCCTCAGCGCGGCCTGGATCGGTACGGCGCCGAGATCGAGATCGAGACCGTGTTGCGCAGCTCGAAGCTGGCAACTCCAGCCGCCTTAGCTCACGCTCCCCGCCGCGGTCACCAAGAGCGCCGTCGGAATCATCGGCGAGCCACATCCCCGGCCATTGTCGCCGCCCGCAAGGCGGGGCTCTCGGGCGCGGTGTCGGATCCTTAACCAGCACGCTGACGCCGACGGCTACCTCTCTCCCTGCCAACTTAGTGGTGTGCTCGGCGCACGGGTGCGAGGCGAGCGGGGGACGCTTCCGACCGATACGCCACCGACAAGTCTCGCAGAATCGCGCCAGGAGATCACCTGTCAGCATCGATCCAGCGAGAAGCGTGCGCTGCGAGCTCGACATGTACACCGCCTCTGCAACGTGGCCCTTCTACTCCGTCACCATCAGCAAGTCGACAAGGTCACGAATTCGCAGCGCTCGCCCCGCTCGCGCGAGTACTTTCGGCAAGTTGACGATCAGATACTGTCGCCAGCGCGCGTCGGATACCGAGATGTTTCACGTGAAACATCCCGAGATGTCCTTGTGGCGGCTAGGACCTCGGAGGGACGGCATTCACTCCACTTGTCTCGGTGGCGGATAGGCGACCGAACTCAGCGGCCGTCCAACATTCGAACTTTTCAGGTTCTTCGGTCCTTGGCGCTCTGGCGTGTGCTGTCGCGGGGAGGTTAGTGAGGCAGCTGCCGTATGGTTGTCGTACCAATGGAACTGGTGGAGGTAGCTGATATCGGTCAGCATCTCTGATGCGGGGGGCGAAGGTCTGTGCGGAACTGTCTTGGTGTTCTGTTCGGTATCCCTGGGTGCGTGATAGGTTCCGGTGTAGGGTCCGATTACACCCGAGAGTCAGTCCTCTCAGCTGTGCATCTGGAGCTTGTAGCCCCTGTGAGCGCCTACCCCTTCTCGCGATGCGCGGGCCCTTGGGTGTCGAGGCAATCCACTAGATCGCAGCTGCAAATTCGTAACCCGGGCGGCGGCGATACGCCCGAGGCTCCGTGTGGATCGGCATCGCCCATTCATGGTTGCGGGTGCCGACTGATAGCACCCACCCGGCTGGCCGGACAGCTCACCTGCGAGGTCGGAGGCGTCCTGGTTGACCGGGATGTCAATGCTGCGGAGGAACCTCCGCCCGCAAGGGAAGTCCGGACGCGATGAGGCTGCAGCTAGTTGCCAGCAGAACGGTGTCCTCTCACTAGATGGTCTCGTTGAGGTGATGGGCCTGCGAGGGTCTGTGCGATCGGCGATGCCCTTGGCGAAGGTTGAAGGCTGTAAGGAGAAGTAGCGGCTTCTTCTCGGTTTGGGGGATGATTCACGTTGAACAATCGCCCACCCATCCAGGTCTCTCGGCGGCAATGCTCAGTGGCGTCTCAAAAGAGGGGCCGCTTCGCTGGTATCCCTGTGCGACGTGGATACCGATCCGGACACGGGGCTACCTGATCAAGTACCTGAAAGGCGGATGGGAAAGTGACCCGGACACCCAAGGCCAGGCCTAGTTGCTCTATATCTCGCGCTGGCCATCTCGACGGAGCGCCATCCGGTGGCTCAGCGACAATCAGACGTCCTCCCAGAGCGAGGAACGGGGATCCACATTCGGCGGTGACGGCAGGTGCTCCGAATCCGCGTGATGTCACCGCGTCAAATGTTCCCCTGAGTGCGCCTCGAGCCGCCTGCTCGGCGCGAAGCGCCGTGACTCGTACTCGGTGGGACAGGTCCAGAACCTCTACGGCGTGCAGGAGGAACGTCGATCGTGTCACGCTCCCATCTAGCAGCGTCCAATGGATTTCAGGTCGGGCGAGCGCAAGAACCAGTCCTGGAACGCCTCCACCACTTCCCAGATCGAGCGCCTCGCGGCAGCCCTCCGACAGCAAGGTAAGTATCGGTAACGCGTGCTCGATGTGGGTACCCACCGGGCCAGGTCCGACGAAGCCACGTTGTTTCGCTCCCTCGAGCACGGCCGTCAGGCCGGCGAGTTGTTCGGGAGGGAGAGCTGGCGAGCTGCGAGGTGTGGGCTGGCTCACCGCTGTAAATCAGTCGGGGAGAACGACTACCCGCCGGTTAGGCTCCTCGCCTTCTGAGATGGTGTGGACACCGTCAATTTCGGCGATCGCGTCATGAAGGACTTTCCTGTCCGGCGACGGCATCGCTTCGAGGGCAGCTCGCCTCCCCGACTCTCGGACCTGTCCCGCGACCTGTTGGGCGAACCGTACAAGGGCGTCGGAGCGTTTGCTGCGATATCCGCCGACATCCACGTTTATGTGGCCGTTGGACCCACCGGTCTGGTTGAAGACGGCGGTCCGTGTCAAGGTCTGGATTGCCAGGAGTGTCAGCCCTTTCGGACCGATGAGGATCCCAAGGTCGTCTCCATTCACCTGCAACTCGACGGTGTCGTCGTCGGGTCGGACCACAGATACCGTAGCCCGAACGCCAAACTCGTCGACCAGGCCCTCGATGAACTGCGTGGCCACTTCGCTTTGGCGCTCCAGGTCCACTTCCAATTCGGTTCCTTTCGTTGAATGGCCTACGACACCTTCGGCGGTCGAGTAGTCGAGCGAGTCACCATCGACATGGGGTTCCTTGTCGGAGTGGTCGCTTCCAGACTCGAATCCTGACGCGACGCCGGGGGATGAGGCGGCAGAGCCTCGCTTGGCGCGCGAAGGGCTGATCCTATCGGAGGGGTTAGCTGCTGTCCGGCTACGCCTGGGCGGATTGTCGTCGAGCCCCACGGAGTTGGTTTCTAGACTTTCAGCATTGGCCTGTGCTTCTGGGGACAGGAGCGCGTCTGCGGCATGCGCCGGCTCCCCGGCTGTCTTGGCGGAGCCCCGGCGCTTTCGATCCCGGCGGTCTTCTTTCGCGCGAGGTGTCCGCGGTTTGACGCGTGCCCGAACTCTTGCCTCGCTCCGCACACGCCCGAAGAGTCCGACTTGTGCGTCAGCGACTATTTCGAACTCTGCATCCGTTGCGTCGACGCCAAGCTCGTCGAGAGCTGCTTCTTTCGCTTCTTGGATTGACCGTCCCACGGTCTCGACCCATTCCACTGCTAGTCCTTCCCAGGTTCGGTCTGTGACGGCTCGTCTTGTCTCTGCTTCGCCTCGGGTGACCGAGGCGCCTGCTTTGGAGTAGCTTGCCGAGGGGTTACGTTGGCGCTGCCCGCAGCACGCTTCGTTCTTGCTCCGTTCTCCGGCTGAGGTTTTGCGCCAGGCTGGCGAGCCTTGTTGGGCGATCCCCCATTGGTAGACGGGGGAGCTTTCGGAGCTTGCGGTACAGCAGGCCGCGCCTTTGCGGATCCGTTGGGTTGCTTGCGCGGGTCGGCTTTCGAGGACGGCGAAGGTTTTGGTGTGGTAGCAGGTGGACTCTTCGCTTTCGAAGGATCTGGGGATTTCTTCGCCTGTTGCTCAGCGGCGGCAGCAAGCAGATCCCGGAACCGACTTTTCTTCGCCGGCGCAGGCGGGGGCGGGGTCCGGTTGTCGCGTTGGGCCTTTGGTGGTGTGTAGCCGGGTTTGCTTGCTTCTCTTTCGTCGATGCTTCGAGTGATCTCCTCGACCTCTTGTACCTCGCGTACGACGAGCTGCTTTACTTTCGGGTCGAAACGGTACATGAGGTCCTGCTGGCCGATTCGGGCGAGGTTGGAGACGGTGTAGTAGAGCACGACTCCAGCGGGAAAACGCACGGAGATCAGCGCGAACAGTGGCGCCAGGTACTTCATCATCTTCATCTGGGGGTTGGCTTGCGATGCCTGGTTGCGGCTCATCATCATCGCTGACTGGACGTAGGACGTCGCCGCCAACGCCAAGAGAAGAATCCAGTACGGTGCGGCCGCGAAGATGCTTGAGTGGTGGGTGAGCGCCCCTTGTGCGAGGTTCATCCCGAACGCGTTGATGTGTCCACCGGCGTGTTGGATCGCCTTGTACATCTTCGTACCGGAGTTGAGGAACCTCGGAGTTGCTACAACGGTGGTAACACCGTTGACGACGACTTTGGTCGTCTGGCTAAGTCCGTCGATGACCTCGAAGAGGGCGAAGAAGACTGGCATCGGGAGCAGCATCGGCAGGCAGGAGCCGAACGGGCTGACCTTGTGCTCACGGAAGAGCTCCATCTGTGCCTGCGCAAAGGCTTGACGGTCACCTTTGTGCTGCTCCTGGAGTTTCTTGAGTTGAGGCTGCAGTTTCTGCATCGCCAGCATCGACCTTGTACTCTTCAAGGTAAGGGGCGATATGAGCAGCATCCATGCGATACCCAGGCCGATTATCGCAACGCCGTAGTTGGGGACGACGGAATAAATCGCAGCGAGCACTTCGGCCAGGGGCTTGGCGATCGGGCCGAGTATCCCACCGCTTGAAGCGCCTTTTGCTGCCACTGTCGTGGTGGTCGTGGCGGCTTGAACCAAGCTCACCAGGGTTGTCATAGGTGGATCCTCATTCCGGGATAGGGTCGTAGCCGCTCGGACCCAGCGGTCGGCAGCGGGCGAGGCGCCGTACGCCCAGGGCTACACCGTGGACGGGACCGTAGCGTTCGATGGCTTGCGCTGTGTACTGCGAGCAGGTGGGTGTGAATCGGCACGGTGATACCCGCCCTGCCCTGACCAACTGGTAGGCGCGGATGAGTCCAACGAACCCGCGACCCAGGAGTATCGGGAGGCCACGCGTCACCCGCCCGGCTGAATTAGCTGTCGGGCTTTCGTTGCTGGCGATCATGGCTGTCGGAAAGGTTCTGTGAGCTCGAGCCAGAGCACCTCGAGGCGGCTGTACGAGAGCTTTGCGGCCGAAGGACCTATGCCTACCAGGTAACAGCCCGGCCTGAGGTTCGGGGCGACTTGGCGGGCCAGCATTCTCAGCCTTCGCCGGACGAGGTTACGCGTGACTGCTGGTCCAACCTTGCGACCAATCGAGTACGCAACCCGCGGCGGTTCCGCGGGACTGCCAGGAATCCACGAGATACTGAGGGGGCCATTTCGGTGACGTCGAGCTCTGCGGAGGCTCTCGAAGGTGCGACGGCGCTCAACCCGCCAGGTCAGGCTGACAGGTGAGCGCGACCTTTGAGGCGCCGAGCTTTCAGTATGGCACGACCTGCTCTCGTGGCCATCCTGTGTCGGAAACCGTGCCTTTTCGCCCGTCTGCGGTTGTTCGGTTGGTAGGTTCGCTTCACTCATCGCCTCCTCGGTCCCGGCTGCGCTATCGCCGGTAGTCCCGGGCGAGATCGACGCGCGTCAAAGACGCAGCCATCTGGCTGAATTTCGAGGATAGTCGCCCCAAACGACTTTCGCCAGCCGGGCCTGGTCCGAGCGACGTATTATAATACAAGTCATGTGCTTTGACGGTCGGCTGGTGTGAATCTCGCCAGTTCTACCGTCGCGTCCGGCTCCGCTACGACGGACCGCGGGGCCATCCACCAACTGCTTATCGACCTTGGCGTGAGTTCGTCGACCGCCCACACAGCGCAGATCTATCTGAGTGCCCCGCTGCGGATAGCCGTCATACTTATCGCGGCGTTCGTGCTCACCAAGTTGGTAAATCGGCTGGCGCCTCGCGCCGTGAGCGCTCTCCGGGTGGTTTCGCCGCTCACGGACACGTCGACGCGCGGCGAAGCGCGGGTCAAGACTCTCGCTGGAGCGTTCGCTCAGATCATCAGGGCGACAATCTGGCTGGTTGCGATCCTCACGGTGCTGGGCGAGTTCAACATCAGCCTGCTGCCTTTCGTCGCTACAGCGACCGTTATAGGCGCGGCGCTCGGGTTCGGCGCCCAAACCCTCGTAAAGGACTTTCTGTCGGGAGCCTTGATCCTCGCGGAAGATCAGTACGGTCTCGGCGACAGGGTGACTGTAGGTGTCGGTCCCACGGCAACGGTCGGGACGGTCGAAGGCGTCACGCTGCGGGTCACGCGCCTTCGAGGAGCCGACGGAAGCGTCATCTATGTTCCTAATGGGGATATCCGAACTCTCAGCAACGACACCGAAAGCGACAGCCAGGCGCTCGTCGACGTCGTGGTGCCACTCGGGACAGATCTGACGAAGGCGGGCGAAGCCCTCGAGGCCGCGGCGCGAGACGTGGCGACGGATCCGAAATGGGCTGGCGATATCACGGGCGAACCCACGTTCGTCGGCGCGCAGGATTTCTCCAACGTCAACGGCGTGACACTGAGAGTCATAGCAACGACCAAGCCCGGCAGGCATGTCTTCGTGGTAAGGGAGATACGACTACGTGCCATGGAGCGGCTCCGCCGAGAAGGGATTGCGTGGCGTGAAAGTTGACAAACCTGGTCACGTTCTCGGCCGGTCCCTGTACTCTTCTAAAGGGCAGGACGGCGCCGTAGGTCGCTGATTCTGACAGGCGGCGACCACCGCCACAGGTGGTCAGCGCAGCCAGGAAGCCGAGATACGACATTTCAAACAGGAGGTCATGATCACATGGCGTTGCAACTAGGCGACGAGGCACCGGATTTCACTGCGGAAACAACCGAAGGAACGATCCGGTTTCACGAGTGGCTTGGCGATGGCTGGGGTGTGCTTTTCTCGCACCCCAAGGACTTCACCCCTGTGTGCACGACGGAACTGGGTGCGGTAGCGAAACTTTCGGACCAGTTCGCCCGTCGCAACACGAAGGTGATCGCTGTCAGCGTCGACCCTATCGACTCGCACAACGGCTGGGTTCCCGACATCAACGACACCCAGGGCACTTCGGTCAACTTCCCGATCATTGCCGACCCGACTCGCGAAGTGGCCGACCTGTATGGCATGATCCACCCGAACGCATCCGACACGGTCACTGTCCGTTCGGTCTTCGTGATCGGCCCGGACAAGAAGGTGAAGCTCACGATCACCTATCCGCAGAGCACCGGGCGCAACTTCCAGGAGATCCTCCGTGTGATCGACTCTCTCCAGTTGACGGCGAAGTTCTCGGTGTCGACCCCGGCTGACTGGCAGGATGGCCAGGACGTGATCATCTCGCCGGCGATCGACAACGAGTCCGCCAAGGAGAAGTTCCCCAAGGGATTCACGGAGCTCCGGCCGTACCTCCGCTTCACTCCGCAACCCAACAAGTAGGCGATCGGGTTACCGCTCTCGCAGGGGCCGATCCCGCGGCAACGCGGTCCGGATTCGAGCGTCAGGCGGCGGGGAAACATTGTCCAACGCCGCCGTCGCGGCGGTATGTTCTGCCTAGAGAAACTATCGACTAAGGAGAAGCAATGCCGACTGCAGTTATCGTTGACGCTGTTCGTACAGCGGGTGGGAAGCGCCACGGGAAGCTGTCCGGCTGGCACTCGGTGGACCTGGCAGCCGAGGTGCTCAAGGCACTCGCCACGCGCAACGACTTTGATCCCGCTCTGATCGATGACGTGATCATGGGATGTGTCAGCCAAACCGGTGCGCAGGCCTTCAACGTCGCACGTAACGCCGTCCTGGCGGCCGGCTTTCCCGAGTCGGTTCCCGGCACGTCGGTTGACCGGCAATGCGGATCGTCCCAGCAGGCAGTTCATTTCGCTGCCCAAGGTGTGATGGCCGGCCAGTACGACGTCGTGATAGCGGCTGGGGTCGAGGTCATGAGCCTCGTTCCGATGGGCGGGAGCGCCGGGCAGGGGATGGGTGTCCCGTTCGGGCCTACCGTCGGACTTCGTTACGCGCCGAAAGGTGGCCTGGTGCCACAAGGCATCGGTGCCGAGATGATCGCACAACGTTGGGACCTGAGCCGGGAGGACCTCGACGCGTTCAGCGCGTCCAGCCACCAAAAGGCGGCGAGGGCCACCGAAGAGGGTCGATTCGAGCGCGAGATCACGCCTGTCACCTCCAAGCACAAGGACAAAGAGACAGGGAAAGTCACCGAGTCCGGCGAGGCGGTCGTCGCCGACGAGGGGATTCGTGCGGACAGCACCGTCGAGTCGCTCGGCAAGCTGAAGCCTGCCTTCAAGGCTGACGGGAAGATCACCGCAGGCAACTCCTCGCAGATCACCGACGGCGCTTCCGCGGTCTTGATCATGAGCGAGGAGAAGGCGGCGGCGCTCGGCCTCAGGGCCCGCGCTCGGTTTCACGGATTCGCCCTTGCAGGCGATGATCCGCAGATCATGCTCACGGCTCCTATCCCTGCGACGGCCAAGGTCCTGGAGCGATCCAAACTGACGATGGACGACATCGACATCGTCGAGATCAACGAGGCGTTCGCCCCGGTGGTGCTCGCATGGGCCAAGGAGCACCACGCCGACATGTCGAAAGTCAACGTCAACGGGGGAGCTATCGCGCTCGGTCACCCACTCGGAGCGTCCGGTACCAAGCTTCTGGCCACCCTCCTCAACGAGCTGGAGCGCACGGGAGGTCGCTACGGCCTTCAGACCATGTGCGAAGGTGGCGGTATGGCCAACGCCACGATCATCGAGCGCTTGGGTTAGGCCCAGGACTCCCGAAGGGACTTCCCTGCGACCGCTGGATGCCCCCTGGAGAGCGCCCAGCGGTCGCAGAAGGCCTCGTACGTGCCTCATGAGGCCGGGGGCCCGCCCGCGCCCGGTCCCCCGCTTCCGCAAGCGTTGAACCGGCGGCGGCCGGTCAGTGCCAGCGCGTCGAGGCGATGAACCCGGCGACGATCAGGCCGAGGCCGGCGAAGAGGTAGATGTTGTTGGCGGGGCCGCCGAGCAGGCTCAAGTAGTTGAGCAGGATTACGATGATCCCGATCCCGAAAAAAGCGATCATCAGTGCCGGTACCCACCACGGGCTGACCTTGAACTCGCTCGGTATCGGCGCCGTGTAGCGACCGCTGCTCGACGCGTCGGGTGCCGAACCAGCAATTCTGCGCTTGGGAGGGCCGCCCTTCGGCGTAACTCGGCCTGGTCGGGCGTCCTTGGTCTTCCTGGCCATCCCCCGATAGTAGGACTTCTGGCCTTGATGGTGGGGCGCTAGCGTGGTCGGATGACCCGGGTCCTCGTCATCGACAACTATGACTCGTTCGTCTACAACCTGGTGCAGTACCTGGGTGAGCTTGGAGCTGAACCACTCGTGTATCGCAACGACGCCATCGACGCCGCTGCTGCGAGCGCTTTGGAGCCCGACGGGGTGCTCGTGTCCCCAGGCCCGGGACGGCCCGAGGACGCGGGCATAAGCATGGAGCTGATCGAGTTGTTCGCTGGTCTTAGGCCCGTGCTCGGAGTATGCCTCGGGCATCAGTGCATCGGGGCGCTTTACGGTGGCAGCGTCGTGCGCCACCAGGTGATGCACGGCAAGACTTCCAGGGTCAGCCACGACGGGCGGGGTTTGTTCAAGGGAATCGAAAGCCCCGTCGTCGCGACGCGCTACCACTCCTTAGTTGTCGAGGCGGACGACCTGCCCGCAAGTCTGGAAGTGTCCGCTTCGGCCGAAGACGGGACCGTGATGGGGATACGCCACAGAGAACATGCGGTCGAAGGGGTGCAGTTTCATCCCGAGTCCGTTCTCACCGAGCAGGGACATCAAATGCTTCGCAACTGGCTCGAGATGTGCGCCTGAGCCAGCGGTCGTCCCGTCAGCCGGTCGTCCCAGGGCCGGCGGGAACGGTCGTCGTTGAAGTGCTCGTCGTGGACGTGGCGGACCCGCTGTAGGAGCCGATGGCAACGTTGAGCGAGCTCCCGCTCGGTACTGATGTGCCCGGCAGGGGGCTCTCCGACTGGACCAGCCCGTCTTGGGCCGGGTCGCTGACCGGGACCACCGAGAACGTAGGCGTCAGGCCGGCTGCTTTGATGGCGGCTTTGGCTGAAGCCCTCGAGTCGCCGGTCACATCCGGTACGGTCACCTGTGGCAGCCCGGTCGAGACGTACAACGTGATTGCTGTGCCGAGCGGAACCTCCGTCCCGGCCGGCGGACTGGTCCGGGTGACCTCCCCGGCAGGAACGGTCTGTGACGACTCGCTGGTCTGGCCGCCGAGCTTGAGGCCGAGCGTAGCGAGAGTCTCGCCGGCCACCGCCTGGCTGTAGTCGACGAGCGGCGGGACCGCGACCTGCTGCGCTCCCCCGGAGACGGTCACGTCGACCGTCGAGCCCTGCGAGGCGGGCGTTCCCCCGGCCGGGCTGGTCGAAATGACATCACCCTTGCTGACCGTCGTCGAGAAGGCGATTACGTTGTGGGCGACGAAGCCGGCGGCGTGCAATGCGGAGTCCGCTGCGCCAGCCGACTTGCTGACGACTGTGGGGATGGAAACCTGCTGTGGCCCGCTGCTCACGTTCAAGGTTAGCAACGCGTTCGCGAGGATCGACGTTCCAGAGGGAGGGCTGGTCGAGACGACCGACCCCTTTTTGACCGTTGAACTCGCTACAGATGTCGACTTGACATTGGTGAAACCCTGCGCAGACAGCTCAGACTGGGCGGCTGCCGACGTCTGGCCCGCCAGCCCAGCCGGGACCGCCAGCGTCTTGACCGATGACCCGAATAGTCCTGCCTTTCGACCGCCAAGGTAGCCCCCGATTGCGAGAAGCACCAGAAGAAGCGCCATGGCCGTGTAGAGGCCTGCGCGTGAAGTGTTGCGCGCCGGAGCGGCCTCGGCCGCTGTCGCCGGGAGGAGGCCTGTCGTGTTGGCGGCTGTGCGCGCCTGAGTCAACGTCGGCTCGGCGCTCGACATCGCCAGGACCCCAGTCGAAGCCAGGACGGGGGCCAGAGGGCGTTGACCGCTCGCGTAGCGCAGCAGGTCGGAACGCATCTGCTCCGCTGTTTGGTAGCGGTCGGCGGGGTCCTTCGCGAGCGCCTTCATGATTATCGCTTCGAGAGCACCGGGAACTGACCGCTTCACCTGAGAAGGTGGGAGAGGGGCTTCCTTGACGTGCTTGTAGGCGATCGAGACCGGGCTGTCGCCGGTGAACGGAGCTTTGCCTGCCACCGCCTCGTAGAGGACGACCCCAAGCGAGTAAACGTCGCTGCGGGCGTCAACCGGGTAGCCCTGCGCCTGCTCTGGCGAGAAATATGTGGCGGTACCCATCACGGAGCCGGTCTGGGTCAGATCCTCGGAGGTTCCCACGGCTCTCGCTATCCCGAAGTCCGCTACTTTCACTTGGCCCCGGGAGTCGACGAGGACGTTCCCCGGTTTGACGTCCCTGTGGATCACGCCCCTGCGGTGCGCGAAGTCGAGGCCCGCGGCGACGCTCGCAGCGATCGAGGCGGCGTGCTCGGGGACGAGAGGTCCATTCTCCCGCAACATTGCCGAAAGGGTCGGCCCGTCGACGTACTCCATCACTATGAAATACGTGTTCGCGCCCTGACCCCAGTCGTAGATCGAGACGATGTTCGGGTGCGTCAGGTTGGCCGCAGCCTTGGCCTCACGGCGAAACCTTTCGACGAAGGAATGGTCCACCGACAACTCGGGGAACAACGCCTTGAGTGCGACAGGTCGGTCGAGGAGCAGATCGCGCGCCAGGTACACCTGTGCCATTCCTCCACGCGCTATGTGGTTGACAATCTCGTATCTGTCGCTGAACACGGTGGGAGATTCAGTCACTTGGCCCTCTCACCCTACAGTCGGGCTGGTCGTTCCGGCCGTCGGGGCACTCGAGTTCGGACTGCCCGACGTCGTGGAAGGCGATTGCCCCGAGGAGCTGGTCGAAAGGTAGCTTTCGATGATGGACTTGGCTATCGGGGCCGCAAGAGTGCCCCCTTGGTCGGATACGAGGTTACCCTGGTTGGGCAACACGACCGACACGACGATCCGCGGGTCGTTGGCGGGGGCGAACGCCACGAACCAGTCGTCGGTGTGGTGGGTGCCGGTCTGCGCGGTGCCGGTCTTCGCCGCGACCTGTATCCCGGGGATCCTGGCGGCCCCTCCTGTTCCGTTGGCTGACGAGACGACGGAGATCATTAGCTTCGTAACCTGTGCGGCGGTTGCGCTTGACGTCGCCTGGAGCCACTTAGCGGATTTGTAGGTCTCTACAACCTGGTTCTGGGAGTTCGTGACCGACTGAAGGATGTGCGGTTTCATGATTTGCCCGCCGTCGGCAATCGCGGAGCCGACCAGCGCCATTTCGAGTGGGCTGGCTTCGACGTTCTCTTGGCCGATCGCCGAGTAGGCGAGCGTCGGCAGGTTCGCTGCGAAGCTCGAGGCGGCGGGGAAGTTGGATTTCGCAGGGAAAGGTAGGTCAATCGGCGGAAGCTGGTCGAAGCCGAACGAGCTCGCCTCGGCGGAGAGATTCGTGGCGCCGAGATCCAGGCCGATCTGTGCGAAGCCGGTGTCGCAGGAAACCGTGAACAGCGCCAAGATCTGCCCTCCGCACGATTCGCCGGCGAAGTTGTGCAATTTCGTCGTGGTGTCGGGGAGGCTCAGATTGGTGAGAGTCGGCAGGGTCTTGGAGGCGAGGGCCGGGTTGTGGTCGTAGACCGCAGACGCAGTCACGATCTTGAAAGACGAGCCGGGGAAGAAGATCTGACGGTAGGACGCAGTGGCGAGTGGTCCGCCGGGGACGGCGGTGATTGCCTTGTAGCTTGCCTGCACAGCTGTCGGAGTGTGGCTCGCAAGCCCGTTCGGATCGAAGGTCGGGTTCGAATACATGGCAAGGATCGCGCCAGTCTTCGGATCGAGGGCGACAACGGACCCGTCACGGCCGGCCAGGCCGCTCTGAGCGACTTTCTGCAACTTGTCAAGCAGTGTAAGTGTTATGGATTGCGTGTTGTTCGACTTGGTCAGGAACTTCTTGAAGCCATTGATTGACGTGGGAAACTTGAACGGGCTGCTCTTGCCGGTCAGCACATTGTTGTAATAGGCCTCGGCTCCGTCCGAGCCGTATATGTACGAGTAGTACCCCGTCACGCCCTCGAACAGGGACCCGGTCGGATACTTGCGTAGGTACTTGAGTTGGTCGTTTGTCGGTACGGACGTCGCCAGCGTTACGCCGTCGGCGGAGATGATGTCGCCCCGGGGGAGTGTGTAGGAGTTGACTATCGTCGCGTGGTTGAGCGGGTTCGCGGCGAGCTTCTTGGTGTGAATCACCTGAAGGTAGTTGAGCTGCACAAAAAGCGCGATGAACAGGATGCTGATTGCCAGCCCGAGCCCTCGAATTTGCCTGTTCATACGGACCCTACGAGTCTCTGGCGGTCCGATCCCGCCGGTGCTCCGATGTCCGTCGGGCTTTCCGCGCCGTGCGAAAGCCTCAGCAGCAGCGCCAAGAGGATGTAGTTGGAGACGAGCGACGAGCCACCGTAGGAGACGAACGGCAGTGTAATCCCGGTGAGAGGGATCAGCCTCGTCACACCTGCGACGATTACGAACGTCTGCACGCCAAGTATTAGAGACAGTCCAGCCGCCAGAAGTTTCTCGAAAGGCCGTTCACAGCGAACGGCGATTCGAAGACCCGATCCGACCATGAGCAAGAACCCGATGAGGACGGCAGTCGCACCGACGAGGCCGAGCTCCTCGGCGATAACCACGAAGATCATGTCGGTCGAAGCCTCGGGGATGGAGGCGGCACCGCTTTGTCCCGGCCCGAGCCCGAAAAGTCCGCCGTTCGCGATTGCGAACCAGCCTTGGATGATCTGGTAGCCGGACGTCTGAGCGTGTATCCACGGGTCGAGCCATCCTTGCACCCTGGTTCGAGCGTGGCCGATCGTCTTCAAGGCGAACAACGAGCCACCGCCGAACAGGGCCGCCCCGAATCCTAGGTAGAGCGTCCTTCCGGTGGCGACCCAAAGCATGCCGATGAACAGGGCAAAGAACAGGAATGACGAGCCGAGATCGTTCTCCGCCAAGAATATCACCAGTGACAGCGCCCAGGCGGTGACGATCGGCGCGAGATAGCGCGGGTCGAGCACCAGGAAACGCCCGATGCGCCGGGTCCCGCGGCTGAGCAGATCTGCGCGCTCGGCTAGCACGGAGGCGAAGAAGATGGCGAGTGCGAGCTTGGCGACTTCACCCGGCTGGAAGTTGAGTGCGCCGACGTGGATCCAAAGGCGGGCGCCATTGATGTTCTCGCCGATACCTGGCACCAACGGCAGCAACAGCAGTCCGATGCCGACAGCGGCGAAGAGGTATCGGAGGCGTTCGAGGTCTCGGGCTCGACGGACAATGATCAAGGTGGTCACGAAGACAGCGATACCGAGTGTGGTCCAGATTGCCTGCAGCCGGGCCTCGTGGGGCGACAGACGGGCGATGAACACGTATCCGATGCCATTGAGCAGACCTGCCAGCGGCAGAAGTATCGGGTCGGCGAGAGGAGCGAGTTTGCGCATCGCGATGTGGGCGACGATTAGCAATGCGAACAATGCTCCAAGGAGTGGGCCTATGTTCGCTGGGAGACTTCCTGCTTTGCCGAACCCGGCCAACGCGTAGAGGCCGCCGGTGAGCAAGACGACAAGGATGATCAGGCCCAGCTCTGTGCGACGCCGGGCGGGTAGCGGGGTCATGATGTCGTCGGTGAGGCGGAGGTAGGGGACTGGGCATTCGATGTCGTGGACGTCGAAGGAGCGGTTGTGGTTGTCGGTGTCGTCGGCGGTGGCTGCGCTGCTGCCTGACTCTTCTGATAGAGAGTTACGAGGTTGGCTATAAAGCTGTCAGCAGCTGCAACTGTAGGTTCTTCGACACCCGAATGGAGCGAAGGAAGACTCGCCTGGAGGACTTGGCCGGTCGTGACCGACGAGACGTGGTTCAAAGTGGGCTCGATCCAAAGGACGCCGCCGGGGCGTCCCTGGTAGACGGCGAGAGCGCTTCCCCGGATACCGACGTAGTACGCGGACCGGGCGTAGTACCAAACGCCAGCCGCCCCGGCCGCAACTATCACTATGAACGCGGCTACGAATGCGGCGACACGAAGGGTCACCACCGAAGCCTTGCGCTCCTTCGGACGGTACCCGGGACCAACTTCCCCGGCCCCGAGTTCCCCGGCCCCGGCAGACCCGGCGTCGAGCGCCGAAAGTAGCTTCGTGCTCTCGTCGGCCGATCGCGGACCGCTAGCGGCGAGAGCATCAGGCGGGGTAGCACCATCCACTGGCGGCGCAACGCCGTCCCCCGGCAGCGCGGTGCCAGCGCCGCCTTCAAAGTTGTGAGGCGCCGCATCGTCTTTGTGTACGTCGAGGACTACGACGGTAATGTTGTCGTTGCCGCCGTGGCGTTTGGCTTCGTGAACAAGTTCTTTGGCCGCCGCAGACGGTTCGGACAGGCGCCTCAGTACCGCGGAGATGCGATCGTCGCTCAGCTCGCGGGGCAGGCCGTCACTGCAAAGCAGGAACCGGTCGCCGGGGTTTGCCGACTCCACGAAGACGTCGACCTCGACGTCGGGCTCGACTCCGAGCGCCCTCGTCATGATGTTCCGGCGAGGGTGGACCTGGCCTTCCTCTTTGGAGATACGCCCTTCAGCGACCAGCTCAGCGACGAGGTTGTGGTCGACCGTGACTTGTTGGAAGACGTCGCCCCGCATCGAGTACAGGCGGGAGTCCCCCACGTTGATAACCGCCAAACGGTCGCCGTCGATTAGAGCGGCTGCCACGAGGGTCGTGCCCATTCCTCTCATCTCCGAGTGGGCGATCGACTCCCGCCAGACGGCTCTGTTCGCGCTCCGGGCGGCTTCAACGAGCAGGTCCTGCGTGAGCGGCCCGGCCCACCTGGCGACTTCGTCACCTAGGGTCCTAACGGCGATTGAGGACGCGACCTCTCCCGCTGCGGCGCCGCCCATCCCGTCGGCGACCGCAAACACCGGTTCCGCCATCAGGAACTGGTCCTGGTTGTTTGAGCGGACCAGGCCGACGTCTGTCGCCGACCCGGCCTTGAGCCTGATGGAAACCACTACTTGCGAACCTGTAGCGTCGACTTGCCGAACTGCACCTTGTCGCCCTTTGACAGTTTGACAGGAGCCGTTACCTTCACCCCATTGAGAAAGGTCCCGTTGGTGGATCCAAGGTCCTCGACGAACAGTCCGTCGTCACGTCGGAAAACTCTGGCGTGCAACTGCGACACGAACGTGTCTTCTTCGAGGAAAATGGCGCAGCCGGGCGCTCTGCCGACAGTCAGCTCGGCGCCGAGAGGGAACTCCCGGTCCTTGACCTCGCCGGGCGACAGTCCGACCAGCTTCTCCGGTCCGGGTGGAGGTTTCGGGGTGCCAGGTGCCAGGCGGTTTGATCCATATGGTGTCGGGGGCGACGCGGGGCTCATGGACGGGGCGGCTTGGGGCTGGCGCGTTTCGACCCACACGGCCCGGATCACACGAAGCATGAACAGGTAGAGCAGAGCCAGGAGGACGTACTTGATCAGAGCCTGGACCGGGTCGGGCACGTCGCTACGAAAGCCCTAACCGGCCTCGAAGACGACCGTGGTAGCCCCTACCGTCACTCGGTCCCCGTCGTCTAGAAGTCTCGGTACCGTGATGAGCATCCCGTTGACACGGGTCCCGTTCGTAGATCCGAGGTCGGCCACCTCGTATAGAGTCGGTCCGGACAGCCGCGAGCGTCCGGCTTCGGGGCCGTTAACTCCACTCGCGGCGGGGCGGACCTCCGCATGATATCGGCTGACGTTCGAGTCGGCGAGCACGACACCGCAGTCGGGGAGTCGGCCCACGGTGAGCGCCGCTGCGCCGAGAAGTATCGCACGCCCGTCGGGCAGCACCAGTCGTGCACGATTGGGCTCGTCGCTAGGAGTGAACTCGCCGAACACCGCAATTTTGCCGGCAGGAAACGAGTCGTCGGTTTCCAAATCGACCCTAACCGGCCCGAGGAAACTGTACCGCTCCATCTGGGCGTGCTCTCTTGCGAGAAGGACAAGCTCGTCGACCAGCTCGTCCTCTATCGCCGCGAACCGGGTGCGGTCAGCACGAGCGATATCAATCCGGAACTCGTTCGGGGCAAGTGTGCCTTTAGGGGCAATCGTGCGTCTAAGGTCCATTTCCCGGGTGAGCCTGCGTCCAATCTCGACCGGCTGAAGTGTCCCTCTGAACGCGCGGGCGAACACTCCTTCCACCATGCGCTCCAAGCGGCGTTCCAAGTGCTGTAATCCCATGACCACCCGTAGCGTACCGTGGTCTGGGGGCTCGGGAGGCTCGCTCTCGTCCGACCCGGCTCTACTGGTATATGATCAAGCCTCCCACTCGGGCGAGTGGCGGAATAGGCAGACGCGCAGGATTCAGGTTCCTGTGTCCGAAAGGACGTGGGGGTTCAAGTCCCCCTTCGCCCACCGCGAAAATACTGCTCAGAAGGGGTGCTGTGGCCCTCTGAGGGGCCAACTTCTACCGGATTTCTACCCTTAGCCTTGCTAAACACAACTGGCGCAGGACGCCGAGGCACGCCCCGTGCTCTCCGGGTCAGGAGCTCGTTCGGGAACGAGACGCTGCCGGAGGGATTACGAGTGGTGCTCGGGCACCGACGCCATTGAAGCGATGATTGCACAGCTAAAAGGGATCCTGTTGCGGGCGCCCGCCGAGTTACCTCACGCGCTCCGGAGGTACTCGCGAAGTGCACGCCGGACCACCTCTCCGGCCGTGACTCCTTCGGTCTCGGCTCGCTCCTCGATCGCTTGGCGAAGTTCTGGGTCGAAGCGCACAGGCAGCGCCTTCGCTGGTTCGGTACCTATTGAGGGCCGTCCGGGCCGCCGGCGCAGCTTCGAGACGTCCAGGCCAGTCTCTGCTTCGTCGGCCATGCGCTCGGTGACCTGCTCGGTCAACTCGAGGCCTGTGCGCGAGGTGCCGTAGGACCGCGGCTCAGGCATCGCTGTCCCCGGGGTGTCCGAGAAGGGGTTGGTACCTCGCTTGCATCTTCATGGCGTGGCTCGAAGCAGTCTCAGCTTGATGCCTACGGGCGGACGACGCGAACTCCACACGAGTAAATCGTATTACGAAACCCCGTATGCAGTGTCGCGCAAGGAAATCCAATGTGACACGCACACATGTCCGGTGGGGAAGACAAACTCGGTCAGGCCGCGCGGCGAGCCGCTTCAGGCATTGACATCGATCCGGGGTATGTGGCGGTGCTGCTGAAGGTACATCCGCACCGACAGCAGGGCAGCGACGCCCTCGCCGACAGCCGCGGCCAGCTGCTTGGTCGAACCAGAACGGACATCCCCCGCGGCGTAAAGGCCTGGCAGGGAAGTGCGGTATGCCTCGTCGGTGGCGATGAAACCCCAGCGATCCAGATCGGCGGTCGACGAAAGAAACGCAGAGTTCGGGTCGAGTCCGATGAAGACGAACACGCCCGCAGGGCTCCACACCAGCTTCTCACCGCTTTCGGTGTTCGTAGCCAGGACCTGCTCGACTCGCCCGTCGCCGACGAAAGCGTCGAGCGCCACACCGGTATGGACTTCGAAGCTCGGATGAGACCGGATCTTGTCCTGCAAAAGCGCGGACGCCGTCAGCGTTGGCCCCCGCTCGACGACTCTCACCCGCTTCGCGAACTGCGATAGGAACAGCCCCTCCTCGAGAGCCGAGTTTCCGCCGCCTACCACCATCACCTCGTCGGATCCCTTGTAGAACGGACCGTCGCATGTCGCGCAGAAGTGCACGCCGGCACCGATCAGCTCCTCTTCACCGGGTATACCGAGGCGGCGGTAAGTCGAGCCGGTGGCGACAAGGACGGCGTGCGCCGCAATCTCCTGACCGTTCGCCAAGCGCACTACCAGATCGTCACTCGACGAGTCGCCGGTGACGCTTTGCACTCGTGCGGCGCTGACAAGCTCGACGTCGTAGCGACGGGCCTGGGTGACGAAGCGATCCATGAGCTCCCGCCCGCCGATACCTTCGGGAAAGCCGGGATAGTTGTCGATGCGCTCGGTCACTGCGGCGTTGCCGCCGAGGCCACCGGCGTCGATCACGACGCAATCGATGCCCTCCCTGGCAGCGTAGATGGATGCGGCAAT
>JAKAZH010000192.1 GCA_021815935.1 Actinomycetes bacterium | reverse complement strand
GGTTCGATCCTGCTGCGCCCCGCCGTAGTCATCACCGAACTGGAGGCACGACTGATGACGCCTGCTCTCGCCGACCGGGTTGCGGCCAATCGGGAGGACCCTTCCCGGTTGGTCAAGCGACGCCAGTAGCTTGCTGAGCGCCGGCGCGCGAAATTGGTGAGGCAGAGGCTCACCCGCTGGAAGCGGGCACGGCAGACGAGGTCTCGGGACTCAGGGGAACGAAGGGAGTCGACGGCGACCCGACAGGCCGTGTCTTCGATGACCGCGGAACTCTGCTCAGCTCACGAGTTGGTGCGCTCGCTGGTGCGACACGCCGAGGACTTTGCCAACGTCGCGCAGCGCCACTCCCTGTTCGTGCAGCTGCCGTGCGGCACTGCGAATCTCGGCCGCTGCTGCCGCCTGCGCTTCAGCCGAGGTCGCCCGTAACTCTTCGAAACGACGGAGATGCTCGGCAACAGCGTCGGGTAGACGGATGTCGTAGTCGACGACGACATCCTCGCAGACCGCTTGCGCATGAAAGCCCTTCGCCAGCTGATCGGCGTGTGGGAAGCCGAGCATGGTGACATCAGCACAGCCGAACTTGATGCGCTCGAGGCCGAGGTGACCGACGCACGCCGAAAGGCTACACAGGAGACGCCGGCGACTTAGGGCGGCTCGCCGAACACGTCACCTGCCGGCTCGCGGTCGTCCCGATCGGCCGGTGACGCACAAGCCTTCAACACCTCATCGCCGTATTCCTCATCTTTGCGAGCGCGTGATCCCCCGGACCATCGCCGGTACCCGTGCGATCAGGAACCCCAAGCTCCCAGAGCAAGGAAATCGCGTTCCGAATAGCTAAGGAACCGGTCGGGCCCGTAATACATTCCGCCGATCAGGTTTGCTCCGGTGAGCACGTCGGGATTGGACTGTCCAGGAGCGGTGGTGTAGGTGGAAAGTGTGACCCACTGCGGGTTGATGTCGAGCTCCATGCCTTCGACCGCCCCCGCCACTATGAGGAGGTGTGCGAGGTCGCCGGGCAGCAGGTCGGGGCCTCCTACGTATATAAGGTTGCCGAAGCGGTCGGTGCCGATCCCTGAACGCCAGTTGTTCCCGATCCCGCCAAGCACCCCTCCCCATGCCCCGACCGATAGGTCGGAGGCCGGGTTGCCGCGATCGACGAGCATGCCGGAATTTTGGCGGACCGAGTACACCGCCGGTGACATCCCGACCTCCGAGCCCCAGGCACCGATCTGCACCTTGCCATCGTCGAAGATGACTAGGGAGGCGACCCCATTGACGAGCGCTTTCGGCATCTGGCCTTGCGAATACCACCCCCCGATCGTGTCTGACATCATAAAGCCGGAGTTGAACGCGGCCAGCAGCCGTGACCGATCGCTTGGGGCCACCTGGCCGGAGTAGGCGTAGGTCCCTTGGGGTTGCGCGGGCGGCCCGGCGTACAGCCTCAGGCTGGCTCGGCTCATGTCCATCCAGGCGATACCTGCAGGCGCCCCACCAGGGAATGGTCGCAAGGTAGTGGTATACACGGCGGGGGTCGGGCCCACATCTCGCGCAGCGGGAACCCACTGCCCCTCTCCGGGCGGGCCTCCAGCTCCTGGCACGGGAAGGTCATCGGGCACCGCAGTTCCCTGGCATCCCCCGGGTCGACCCACCCCGGAGATGGCCGCAACCGACGCCACGTGTGGCGACCCGGTGAGCGAGCCCTGGAATGTCGCATCACCGAAGGCGACGACGCTGCCATCCTGGGCGCCCATCCAATAGCCGCGCCCGGACGAAGTGGTCGTCATCCCCACCACGGGCTTCACCAAAGGGGTGGCCGCTGCAGAACCGAGAAACGGCGCGTCGCCGAATGTGAAGATGCCGCCGTCGGACGCGACCAGCCAGTAGCCTTTCCCGTCAGGGGTGGCAGCCATGCCGACGACCGGCTGGTTGAGGGTCATGGCGCCGGTTGAGCCGTAGTACGCCGCGTCGCCGAATGTGAAGATGCCGCCGTCGGACGCGACCAACCAGTAGCCATGCCCGTCGGTCGTCGACGCCATGCACACCGCCGGCCGGTTGAGACTCTGGTCACCCATAGAGCCGAGGAACGTCGCGTCTCCGTACGAGAACACCGAGCCGTCATCAGCCATCAGCCAGTAGCCGGCTCCGGGTGCCGTCTGCGTCACTCGAGGGCGGAGGTGGGCGGTTGACGATCCCGTCCAGCTCGGCGTCGTAGCAACCTGTGCGGAGGCTGGGAGTGTGTCGCCGATCATCAGCGCAAGTCCTACCAAGCCAACAGCAATCCGGATGGCCCACTCACACGAAACCAGACGCCGACGGTTACTCGCCGTGGCATCGGATGGCGTGCGCTTCACGCGGCTTTGCGCCACGACTGCGGCACTATGACCGTCACTCCTACGCGCTCGGCGAGGATGACCGCAGTGTCGTCTATGGAGGCGCCTGCGGCGACGGCCACTCCGGGCGTGCCGTCGAGCTGCCTTGCCGCCGACGCGCCAATCGATGCGCGTCTGACGTCGTCTGCCCGGAGACGACTTGAAACCTCGCAGATCAAATACGCGGCGCTGCCGTCGCTGCGGCGCTCTGCGAGAAATACCGAGTCAGCGATAAGTAATTCTTCGAGGCCGTCCTGTCCCATGGTCCCAGACGACAGCGCGGCGCGAGCCTTGTTGTAGAGTTCGGATCCATCTAGCAGTCGTATTACGAAGAACCCGTAGCGGAACAGGTAGCCACCGGCGTGTCTCAGCCACTTGTTCTTCAAGTAGCCATCGACTAGCAACTCGAGGTCATCCTTGAGTACGTTGTGGTCCTGCTCGAAGGTTGAAAGGTCGTCGTCGAGGCGCACTTCGAGGCCTTCCTCCCGAGATGCCATGTAATGAGGTTATCGTGGATATGCGATATGTAGCTGCGGGAAGGTCTTGCGTTGCGATAGTGAAGGAACCATCGCTGCGGCTGAAATGGGCGGCAGGCAGCTGGTGCGGATGACATGATGTTGGCCTGACATCGACCGTCCCGCCTCCCACTTTTCCTCCTGAAGTGACCACACCGGATTCCGACGCCGACGACCGGGCTGTCGGGGTAGCGGAGCTGCTCGTCGGGGCCGGTCGGGTGGTCCCCGGTTTGGCCTTCGACGAGCAGGCTGGCCGCGCCCGCTCGTGGTGGTGGCCGCTACCGGCAGCGTCTCAACGAGGCCTCGTCGCCTCTCTTGCGACGGGCGGGTCCGTGGAGGAGCAGGTCACGGCCGCGTCGCGTCTCGCCTCGGCCGTCGACGGCATCGTGCGGCGCCGTCTCGTGGACTCGGGGGCGTCCATCGCTGCCCGCAGGTCGGGCAAGCCGACGATCCAAGAGGCGTGGTGTCGCTCGCTGGTGTCGGCCGACCCGTGGCTGAGCCCGTCCCTCGACCCGGCGAAGCTGGCAGCGCTCGCAGCGGCGGTCGCAGCCTGGGTGCGTTCCGGCGCTGTCGTGAGCGGGCGGGCGAGGCTCTGCCTTCGCCTCGTCGAACCCCAGGCGACGGCCGCGCCTCGTGGAGCGCCCGAGGCAGCCGCTTCGTGGCGGGTCGAACTGCTAGCCCAAGACCGCGACGAGCCGAGTCTCGTCGTTTCCGTGAAAGAGATGTGGGACGGAAGATCGCCTTTCCCTCCGAGCGCGCTGACCGACGTGCTCGGCGCGCTGGCGCGCATGGGTCGCCTCGCTCCTGAGCTCGCCGGGATACTCGACCAGGCGACCCCTAACAGCGTGCTGATCGACAGTCGAGCAGTCGTCGTGTTGCTCGCCGAGAGAGCCAGGCTCTTGGAGGACGCAGGGATAGGCGTCCTGCTGCCGGGATGGTGGACACGCCCGGCGAGACTCGGGCTTCGCGCGAAGGTGAGACGCGGCCAAGCGCGAAGCGAGGGGACCGGGACCGGCCTGGTCAGCATGGACAGCATCGTCGCGTTCGAATGGCAGGCGGCGCTCGGCGGGGAAAGGCTCACCAAGACCGACCTCGCAGTGCTGAAGCGAGCGGCCCTCGCCAAGCAGTCCCTCGTGCGGCTACGCGGCCAGTGGGTGGAGATCGACATGAACCGCCTC
>JAKAZH010000191.1 GCA_021815935.1 Actinomycetes bacterium | reverse complement strand
GCTTCTTCGGGTCATAAACGCAGCCTTTGCAGTAGTCGCTCATACGATTGATGTAGGCCCCGCCGGCCACGTACGGCTTGGTCGCCATCAGGCCGCCGTCTGCGTGCATGCCCATCCCGATGACATTCGGGAGCATCACCCATTCCGCCGAGTCCACGAAGTTCTCCCACATCCATTCGACGACGTCACCCGGACGGACACCCGCGAGGGTGCAAAGGTTCGCGAGTACCATCAAACGCTGGATGTGATGTAGCCAGCCGTTCTCCTTCAGCGACTTCAAGGTGACCTTCATGCAGCGCATGGACGTCTCGCCGCTCGCGAACATCGGTGGTAGGCGCCGGGCAGCCCCGAGTTCGTTGCGATCCCGGTAGTCCGGCCCCCGGAGCCAGTAGAGCCCCCGGACGTACTCACGCCAACCGATCACTTGACGGATGAATCCCTCGGCGGACGCTATCGGCACCAGCCCTGCCCGGTAGGCACCCTCGACCGCGTCACAGACCTGCATCGGCGTAAGCAGGCCCATGTTGATCGCCTGGGAGACGAGGGCGTGCGCCATCGTAGGCTCGGCAGCCAGCATCGCATCCTCGTAAGGTCCGAACAGGCCGAGACCGTCCGCGATGAACGCCTCCAGGCGGCGGGCAGCCGACGATGCGGTGGTCGGCCACCAGCCGCGCGGGGCGTCGCCGACTGCGCTGGGCGGGAGCGAAGCGACGACCTGCTCGTCCAGTTCGTCGATCACCTCGAGGGTGAGCTGCGGCCACTGAACGGCCTTTTTCGGCGGGGGAAGCCTGTTGTCGTGGTCGAAATTCCACTGCCCGCCGGCCGGCTGGTCGCCTTCCATCAAAATGCCGAGACGTCCCCGCTGCCAGCGGTAGAAGTCCTCCATCCGCAGCCGGCCGTTGCGGTCAGCAGCGCCGACCGCCCACGTTGCGAAGTCGCCCTTGGAGCACAAGAACAAATTGGATTCGACGACCTCCACCCCGAGACGTCCGGCGAGGTCCAGCCCCGCGAACGACTCCGGGGCCATGACGCGAACCGACGCAGGCTTGTATTCGCGCCGGTGCGCCGCAAGTCCCGCTTCGAAGCTGGGCGCGATGCGCTCGTCTACCTGGAAGCCTTCGCAGCGCAGCTCGGCGGCGAATCGGGCCATCCCGGCGAGTATCGCGTGCAGACGCTGGCGATGCCACGCCTTCGATCCGACCTTTCGCTCGCTCCTGATCATGAGCACGACCGTCGAGGCAGGCGTTGCAGCTTCGAGCGACGCCACCGAGCGGTTGAGCTGATCGCCCAAGATCCAGACGGTCGACTTGGTCGTTACCCGACCGTCGATGCCGAGCGCTTCCCCACCAGCGGGCGGTGTCGTGGCCATGACGGCAAGCTTCCCACGGCTCACCCCGGTATGGCGACGAGCTCCTCGACAAGGGCACGGACCCGGGCTTAGATGTCATCGACTAGCGGGCGGACCTGCTCCACCGCGAGGCCTGCAGGGTCCGGTAGGCCCTGTCGAACAACGCGGTCTCACACTCGGCCTAAGGTCACTGTGACCGAGGAGGCGTGTTGCTGAAGGTACATCGATCCGAGCGGGCAGACGTTCTTTTGGACGCCCTCGGGGACCTGCTTGTAACGCCGCTGCCCGACCCGTTGACGCCCGAGATCGTGGCGGTCCCGACGCGTGGCGTGGAGAGATGGCTTACCCAGCGGCTTTCGCACCGGCTGGGAACTTCGGGGTCGGGAGATGACGGAGTCTGCGCTCACATCGACTTTCCGTCCCCCCGAAGTCTTCTCCGAGACGTTGTCACCGCGGCGTCCGGAGCAGACCCTGAAGCCGATCCATGGAGTCCCGAGCGAAGCGTGTGGCCCATCGTCGACCTGATCGACCGTCACGGCGATGACCCTGCGCTTGCGCTGTTGCACGCACACCTTCGAGCGGCCAGCCCCTTGGACCGTAGAGGGAAGATGCTGCCGGTTCGCCGCTTCGCCGTAGCCCGTCACCTTTCGGAACTGTTCGAGCGTTACTCGCTGCACCGCCCCGGCATGGTTCGCGCTTGGGCCGGAGATGGGACCTCCGACGCGTCCGACGCCGACGCCGACGCCTCCGACGGCGACGAGACCTACGCCTGGCAGGCGCACCTGTGGAGGATCCTGAGATCCGAGATCGGCTCCCCCAGCCCCGCCGAGCGTGTCGTCGAAGCAGCACGACGCCTGATCGACGAGCCCGGCGTCTCAGATCTGCCGGAGCGGCTTTCGATCTTCGGATTGACCCGCCTGCCTGCCACCTACCTGGAGGTTCTTTCGGCCCTCGCATGCCATCGGGATGTCCACCTCTGGCTTCTCCATCCCTCCGGAGCACTTTGGGACAAAGTCGATGGAGCAAGTCCGAGGTCCGGGGGTGGGCTGCGACGAGCCGACGATCCGACGGTCCGCCTAGCTGCGCATCCGCTGCTGCGTTCCTGGGGCCGCGACAGCCGCGAAATGCAGCTGGTCCTGGCATCCCAGGAAGCGGCCGGCGGGGAGCATCGAGGAGTCCCAGAGCGCGAAGGCTCCCTCTTGAGCCGGATCCAGGCCGCCGTTCGCCTCGATGCCCCGCCCCCTGGGGTACCTCGCGCCGGCGGCCCGGACCTGCGCGTCGGCGTCGACCCTGACGACCGTTCGATCCAGATCCACGCGTGCCACGGCAAGGCACGGCAGGTGGAGGTGATGCGCGACGCCCTTCTTCACATTCTCAGCTCCGATCCGACCCTCGAGCCACGCGACGTGATCGTCATGTGCCCGGACATCGAAACTTTCGCGCCGATGATCGACGCGGCTTTCTCGTACGCGCAGACCGACCGGCGGACGTCTGACGGCGCTACGCCACAGCTGCGGGCCCGCTTGGCCGACCGGTCGGTGCGCCAGACGAATCCCCTGCTCGCCGTAGCCGAAGAGCTGCTCGCTCTCGCCGGCTCTCGTATGACCGCGTCGCAGGTAATGGATCTGGCAACCCGGCCGCCCGTTGCGAGACGTTTCCGTTTCGACGCCGGCGACCTGGCGGTGCTGCAGCGCTGGCTGCCTGCGACTGGTATCCGCTGGGGGATCGACGCTGACCACCGCCAACTCTGGGCGCTCCAAAAGCTTTCGGAGGGGACGTGGGACGCCGGCCTCGACAGGCTTCTCCTCGGCGTCGCCATGGCGGAGGAGGACGGCCGGACGTTCTCAGGGGTGCTGCCCTTCGACGACGTCCCTTCCAGCGAAGTTGAGTTGGCCGGCCGACTCGCTGAGCTCGTTTCCCGGCTCAAGCGGGCGGTGGAGCGTCTAAGTGGACTGAAGTCTGTTGCTGAGTGGGTTGAAGCGCTCATAGAAAGCACCGAGTCCCTTGCATCGGCGGACCCTGGGGAAACCTGGCATCACGAGCAGCTCCAGCGGGTCCTGTCCTCGGCAGCCGACGAGGCGAGCGGGTACGAGGTCCCGCTCTGCTTGGCGGAGATCAGGCAGCTGCTCGATTCCCGCCTCGAGGGGCGCCCGACCCGGGCCAACTTCCGCACCGGCGACCTCACGTTCTGCACCATGGTGCCGATGCGTTCCGTCCCGCACCGGGTGGTCGGCCTGCTCGGACTGGACGACGGTCTGTTCCCACGCCACCCCGAACGCGACGGCGACGACCTTCTCGTCGGCGACCCGTACGTCGGTGACAGCGATCCGCGCTCCGAGGATCGACAGCTTCTCCTCGACGCCCTTCTCGCTGCGACCGAGAACCTGGTCATCGCGTACAGCGGCAGGGACGAGAGAACGAACCGGGTTCGGCCGCCGGCCGTACCGATAGCCGAGCTGCTCGACGTCATCGACGCCACCGCCCGCCCCGACTCGGAGGGGAACCCTGCTCGTTCCCGGGTCGTCACGGAGCATCCCCTACAGCCCTTCGACAGCCGGAACTTCGTCGTCGGCGCGCTTGTCCCCCGATGCGCCTGGAGCCACGACCGGGTGCAACTCGCCGGGTCGCTCGCCGCGCTCAACCAGATCTCAAGTCGCGGGTGGCCGCCAGACAGGCTCCCGCCTTTAGAGGACAAAGTCGTGCATCTCGACGATCTCGTCGCCTTTGTCGAGCACCCGGTGCGCGCGTTGCTGATCC